>NZ_JBIVHR010000003.1:0-121720 GCF_044749305.1 Pseudomonas sp. NPDC089534
GCGCCACCGTCATGTGCGGGAACAGCGCATAGGACTGGAACATCATGTTGATCGGGCGCTCGTACGGCGGCATGTCGGTGATGTCGACGCCGTCGAGGAAAATGCGCCCCTCCGTGGGCCGTTCGAAGCCCGCCAGCATCCGCAGCAGGGTGGACTTGCCCGATCCCGAGCCGCCGAGCAGGGCGAAGATCTCGCCCTTCTTGATTTCCAGGGACACGTCGTCCACGGCAACCGTCTCGTCGAACTTTTTCGTGACCCGGTCGATTTTGACCAGCACCTGTTTCGGTGTCTGGTCGCCCTCGAGGGCTTTCTTGTAGGCGCCGGAGGCAACTGCCATTTACGAAACTCCCAACAGAATGTGCAGTTCGCCCACGCAAGACGAACGCTGGATAGTTTGATCCTTGAAGTTATTTGCCCGACTTGACCGTGGTCCAGCTGCGGGTCATCAAACGCTGAATCTTGGGCGGCAATTCCTTCGACACGTAGAGCTTGTCGAGGATGGCCTGCGGCGGGTAGACCGCCTCATCGGTGCGGATGGACTGCTCCATCAGCTTGTCCGACCCCGGGTTGGGGTTGGCGTAACCGACGTAGTCGCTGACCTGGGCGATCACCTCAGGCTTGAGCAGGTAGTTGATGAAGGCATGGGCCTCTTTCACGTTGGCCGAATCCTTGGGGATCGCCAGCATGTCGAACCACAGCGCGCCGCCCTCTTTGGGGATCGCGTAGGCGATGTTCACGCCCTTCTTGGCCTCTTCGGCGCGGTGCTTGGCCTGGAAGATGTCGCCGGAGAAGCCGACCGCCACGCAGATGTCGCCGTTGGCCAGGTCGGTGATGTATTTGGAGGAGTGGAAGTAGGTCACGTACGGACGCACCGCCAGCAGCTTCTCGGTGGCTTTCTTGTAGTCGGCCTCGCTGGTGCTGTTGGCGTCCAGGCCCAGGTAGTTGAGCACGGTCGGCATCATTTCGTCCGCCGAGTCGAGGAACGCCACGCCGCAGCTCTGCAGCTTCTTGATGTTCTCAGGCTCGAACAGCACGCCCCAGGAATCGATCTTGTCGACGCCCAGCACGGCCTTGACCTTGTCGACGTTGTAGCCGATGCCGTTGGTGCCCCACAGGTACGGCACGGCGTACTGGTTGCCCGGATCGTTCTGCTCCAGGCGCTTGAGCAGCGCCGGGTCGAGGTTGCCGTAGTTGCCCAGTTGCGCCTTGTCGAGCTTCTGGAACGCCCCGGCCTTGATCTGCTTGCCCAGGAAGTGGTTCGACGGCACGACCACGTCGTAGCCGGTGCGTCCGGCCAGCAGCTTGCCTTCCAGGGTTTCGTTGGAGTCGAAGACGTCGTAGACCGGCTTGATCCCGGTGGCCTTCTGGAAGTCCGCCAGGGTGGTCTCGCCGATGTAGTCCGACCAGTTATAAATATGCACCGTGCCGGCGGCCTGGGCTCCGACAGCGAAGGTCAGGCCGGCTGCGGCCAGCAGGGCATTGCGCAACGAAGAAAAAATAGGCAAGTGAAGGTCCTCTAAAATCAGTTGGGCCCAAGTTGCCCCGCATTGCATGACAGCCATGGCTGCCCGGCAACAAAACCGGCGCGCAACTTACCCTCGAAAAACCGTTCAAGCAAAACTTTCAGTCATTTAATTGCGCCGCTGGCCGCCCTCGCGGGGACGACGGCCAGCGGTCGCTGCCTCAAACCGGCTTATTTGCCGGACTTGATCTTGGTCCAGCTGCGGGTCAGCTCACGCTGGGTCGCGGCCGGCAGGTCGGCGATCGCATACAGCTTGGCCTGCACGTCCGCCGGCGGGTAGATGCCCGGATCGCTGGTGATGTCCTTCTCCACCAGCGGCGTGGCGGCGGCGTTGCCGTTCGGGAAGCGCACGGCGTTGGTGATGCCGGCCATGACTTCAGGCTTCTGCAGGAAGGTCATGAACTTGTAGGCGCCGTCGACGTTCTCGGCATCCTTCGGAATGGCGACCATGTCGAAGAAGCTGCCCGCGCCTTCCTTCGGAATGGCGTAGCTGACTTTCACCTTGTCGCCGGCTTCGGCGGCGCGGGACTTGGCCTGCTGCACGTCGCCCGAGTAGCCGACCGCTACGCAGATGTTGCCGTTGGCCAGGTCCGAGATGTACTTGGAGGAGTGGAAGTAGGTGATCGAAGGACGGATCTTGAGGAACAGCTCTTCGGCCTTCTTGATGTCGTCTTTCTTCTGGCTGTCGGTCGGCAGGCCCAGGTAGTGCAGCGCGACCGGGATCATTTCGGTCGGCGAATCGAGGAAGCTCACGCCGCAGCCCTTGAGCTTGGCGATGTTCTCAGGCTTGAGCAGCACGTCCCAGGAATCGATCTTGTCGGTGCCCAGCGCCGCCTTGACCTTCTCCGGGTTGTAGCCGATGCCGATCGAGCCCCACATGTACGGGAAGGCGTGCTTGTTGCCCGGGTCGCTGACCGACACGGCCTTGAGCAGATCCTGGTTCAGGTTCTTCCAGTTCGGCAGCTTGGAGGTGTCCAGCTCCTGGTAGACGCCGGCCTTGATCTGCTTGGCCAGGAAGTTGTTCGACGGCACGACCACGTCGTAGCCGGACTTGCCCGCCAGCAGCTTGGCTTCCAGGGTCTCGTTGCTGTCGAACACGTCGTAGACGACCTTGATCCCCGACTCCTTCTCGAAGTTGGCGATGGTGTCCGGCGCGATGTAGTCAGACCAGTTGTAGACGTGCAGCACCTTGTCGTCCGCGTGGACCGCACCCGCCATCATGCCCGCCACGGACAGGGCGAGCAGTGTCTTGCCAGCAAGCTTTTTACCTAATGCCTTCATGCGTCATGCTCCAAATTTTTCTTTTTTGAACCACTTTGTTCAGCGGCCGAACCCCGACAACCGGAACCGCGGCTAGTCTGGCAAGATCCGGGCCGGTCTTTCAAGGAAAGACCGGCCTTTCTGACAGCTCCGTGCGCGCATGCCGGCGGCACCCACGCAAAGAGCCTAGCACTTAGCCCTGCAACGCACTCAGGGTCAGGTCCAGGCACTTGCGCGCCTTGGTCACCAACTCGTCGATTTCCGCCTTGCTGATCACCAGCGGCGGGGCAATGATCATGGTGTCGCCCACGGCGCGCATGATCAGCCCGTTGTCGAAGCAGAACTGGCGGCAGATCATGCCCACGCCCTTGCCTTCGTAGCGCTTGCGGGTGGCCTTGTCCTGCACCAGCTCGATGGCCCCCAGCAGGCCGACCCCGCGCACTTCCCCCACCAGCGGGTGATCGTTGAGTTCGCGCAGACGCTTCTGCAAATACGGTGCCGTTTCCTCGTGGGCGCGCTCGATGATCTTCTCTTCACGCAGGATGCGGATGTTCTCCAGCCCCACCGCCGCCGCCACCGGGTGGCCGGAGTAGGTGAAGCCGTGGTTGAAGTCGCCGCCCTCGTTGAGCACCGCCACCACTTCGTCGCGCACGATCAGGCCGCCCATCGGGATGTAGCCGGACGTCAGGCCTTTGGCGATGGTCATCATGTGCGGCTTGAGGCCGTAGAAATCGCTGCCGAACCACTGGCCGGTACGGCCGAAGCCGCAGATCACTTCGTCCGCCACGAACAGGATGTCGTACTTGGCGAGGATCTCCTTGATGCGCGGCCAGTAGGTGTCCGGCGGAATGATCACGCCGCCCGCGCCCTGGATCGGTTCGGCGATGAACGCGCCGACGTTGTCCACGCCGATTTCGAGGATCTTCTCTTCCAGCTGGTTGGCCGCCCAGATCCCGAACTCTTCCGGGGTCATGTCGCCGCCTTCGGCGAACCAGTACGGCTGGGCGATGTGGACGATGCCCGGAATCGGCAGGTCGCCCTGCTCGTGCATGTAGGTCATGCCGCCCAGGCTCGCGCCGGCCACGGTGGAGCCGTGGTAGCCGTTCTTGCGGCTGATGATGACTTTCTTGTTCGGCTGGCCCTTGATCGCCCAGTAGTGGCGGACCATGCGCAGCATGGTGTCGTTGCCTTCGGAGCCGGAGCCGGTGAAGAACACGTGGTTCATGCCCTCGGGCGCCACGTCGGCGATGGCCTTGGCCAGTTCCAGCGCCGGCGGGTGGGCGGTCTGGAAGAACAGGTTGTAGTACGGCAGCTCGCGCATCTGTTTCGCGGCGGCGTCCGCCAGTTCGTCGCGGCCGTAGCCGATGGCCACGCACCACAGGCCGGCCATGCCGTCGAGGATCTTGTTGCCCTCGCTGTCCCACAGGTACACGCCCTTGGCATTGGTGATGATCCGCGGGCCCTTCTCCTTCAGCTGCTTGAAGTCGCTGAACGGAGCCAGGTGATGCTCGCTGCTCAAGGTTTGCCACTCACGGGTTTGCGGGTTGTTGCTGGTCATGCCAATTCTCCTTGTTATCGGTGAAGGCGCGGCGTGCGACGGCCGCGCCGGGCGCGTCAGACGGCGAACAGCAGGTATTCGCGCTCCCACGAACTGATCACGCGCTTGAAGTTTTCATGCTCGGCCCGCTTGACCGCGACGTAGCCGGTGATGAAGTTCTTGCCCAGGTATTTCTCGATGGTGGCGCTCTTCTCCATGCGCTCCAGGGCGTCCTCGATGGTCAGCGGCAGGCGCAGGTTGCGGCGCTCGTAGCCGCGGCCCACCACCGGCGCGCTCGGGTTGAGGCCCTCGACCATGCCGATGTAGCCGCACAGCAGGCTCGCGGCGATGGCCAGGTACGGGTTGGCGTCGGCGCCCGGCAGGCGGTTCTCGACGCGGCGGTTCTGCGGGCCGGCGTCCGGCACGCGCAGGCCCACGGTGCGGTTCTCCTCGCCCCACTCCACGTTCACCGGCGCCGAGGTGTCCGGCAGGAAGCGGCGGAACGAGTTGACGTTCGGCGCGAACAGCGGCAACAGCTCGGGGATCAGCTTCTGCAGGCCGCCGATGTGGTGCAGGAACAGCTGGCTCATGGTGCCGTCGTCGTTGGAGAAAATGTTCTTGCCGGTCTCGATGTCAATGATGCTCTGGTGCAGGTGCATCGCGCTGCCGGGCTCGCCGGTCATCGGCTTGGCCATGAAGGTGGCCGCCACGTCGTGCTTGAGCGCGGCTTCGCGCATGGTGCGCTTGAACACCAGGATCTGGTCGGCCAGGGACAGCGCGTCGCCGTGACGGAAGTTGATCTCCATCTGCGCGGTGCCGTCCTCGTGGATCAGCGTGTCCAGGTCCAGCTCCTGCAGCTCGCACCAGTCGTAGACGTCTTCGAACAGCGGATCGAATTCGTTCGCCGCCTCGATGGAGAACGACTGGCGGCCGATCTCAGGGCGCCCGGAGCGGCCGACCGGCGGCTGCAGCGGGTAGTCGGGGTCGTCGCTGCGCTTGGTCAGGTAGAACTCCATCTCCGGCGCCACGATCGGCTGCCAGCCCTTGTCGGCATAGAGTTTCAGGACCTTCTTGAGCACGTTGCGCGGCGACAGCTCGATGGGGTTGCCCTGCTTGTCGTAGGTGTCGTGGATCACCTGGGCGGTCGGCTCGATGGCCCACGGCACCAGGTACACCGCGCTCTGGTCGGGACGGCAGACCATGTCGATGTCCGCCGGGTCGAGCAGTTCGTAATAGATGTCGTCTTCGACGTAGTCGCCGGTCACGGTCTGCAGCAGCACGCTCTCCGGCAGGCGCATGCCCTTTTCGGCGATGAATTTGTTGGTTGGCGAGATCTTGCCCCGGGTGATGCCGGTCAAGTCGCTGATCATGCATTCGACTTCTGTGATCTTGTGGTCTTTCAACCAATCGGTGAGCTGGTCGAGGTTGGTGCTCATAAGTGCCTCTGGGCTGTCGCCTGACGCGTGTCAGGCCATGTTTGACGCACGGGGCGTCGCGTTAAAGGGGGCTTGCGTGCGCGCAGTGCCGGCTTACGCCCGGCACCGCGCATCGACAATGAAGGAGGAGCTTACCTGCCCTTTACGCTGGCGTTGCATTTCCTGTGCGGATTGCGGGTGTGCAGAATCATGGGCAACCCGCTGGACACGATGCCGGGCGCCGCACAGGCTTGAGGAATGAAAGCGATCTATATTGAAAGGAGAAACGGTAAAGAGGATGCCGTCGCGCACGTCCTGAATACCGGACGCCGAAGCTTTTCCCGCCGGGGACAGGCGTCCCTTCGACAGGCCGCGGGCCTTGCCGGCCGCGCTGCGCACGGACGTGTCGCCACTGATGTGATGAGCATGCAGGCCAGACGGCTGGAAGCCGTCGGTGACGCCGATGATCGGCAGGCGAGACATGAAGCACCCCGGTATTATTGCTGTTATGGGTTTGACCCGAGCTTAGCCTTGTTCATTTTTTTACACAACACCCCCGTAAAAAATACGACACGGCCTGCTCAAGCCCGCGGGTGGCGCGAATCCTGCGGACAGAAAAACGCCCCAAACCGCCCCATAAATGCCCCCACGGCGCTTTTTTAGGGCAAAAAAGGCCTCGCTTGACTTCGGCAGGCCGTTCGGGTTGACTGAAACCCGAAAAGATCAATGATTGATATTTTTAACAAAAAAGGTGTTGCATCATGTCGGTACCCCCGCGTGCCGTTCAGCTCAACGAAGCGAACGCGTTCCTTAAGGAACATCCTGAGGTTCTGTACGTCGACCTTCTGATTGCGGATATGAATGGTGTGGTGCGCGGCAAGCGCATCGAACGCACCAGCCTCCACAAGGTTTACGAGAAAGGCATCAACCTGCCGGCCTCCCTCTTTGCCCTGGACATCAACGGCTCGACGGTGGAAAGCACCGGCCTGGGCCTGGACATCGGCGATGCCGACCGCATCTGCTATCCGATCCCCGATACCCTGTGCAACGAACCCTGGCAGAAGCGCCCGACCGCGCAGCTGCTGATGACCATGCACGAACTCGAAGGCGACCCGTTCTTCGCCGACCCGCGCGAAGTGCTCCGTCAAGTTGTCGCAAAGTTTGACGAACTGGGCCTGACCATCTGCGCCGCGTTCGAGCTGGAGTTCTACCTGATCGACCAGGAGAACGTGAACGGCCGTCCGCAGCCGCCGCGCTCGCCGATCTCCGGCAAACGCCCGCACTCGACCCAGGTCTACCTGATCGACGACCTCGACGAATACGTCGACTGCCTCCAGGACATCCTCGAAGGCGCGAAGGAGCAAGGCATCCCGGCCGACGCCATCGTCAAGGAAAGCGCCCCGGCGCAGTTCGAGGTCAACCTGCACCACGTCGCCGACCCGATCAAGGCATGCGACTACGCGGTGCTGCTCAAGCGCCTGATCAAGAACATCGCCTACGACCATGAAATGGACACCACCTTCATGGCCAAGCCGTACCCGGGCCAAGCGGGCAACGGCCTGCATGTGCACATTTCGGTACTCGACAAGGATGGCAAAAACATTTTTGCCAGCGAGGATCCCGAGCAGAACGCCGCGCTGCGTCACGCGATCGGCGGTGTGCTGGAGACCCTGCCGGCGCAGATGGCCTTCCTCTGCCCGAACGTCAACTCGTACCGCCGCTTCGGCGCGCAGTTCTACGTGCCGAACTCGCCGAGCTGGGGCATCGACAACCGCACCGTGGCCGTGCGAGTGCCGACCGGTTCGCCGGACGCCGTGCGCATCGAGCACCGCGTGGCCGGCGCCGACGCCAACCCGTACCTGCTGATGGCCTCGGTGCTGGCGGGCGTGCATCACGGCCTGACCAACAAGATCGAGCCGCCGGCGCCGACCGAAGGCAACAGCTACGAACAGAACGAACAGAGCCTGCCGAACAACCTGCGCGACGCGCTGCGGGTGCTGGACGACAGCGAAGTCATGGCCCGGTACATCGACCCGATGTACATCGACGTGTTCGTCGCGTGCAAGGAAAGCGAACTGGCCGAGTTCGAGAACTCGATCTCCGACCTTGAGTACAACTGGTACCTGCACACGGTCTGAGTCTCCAGACGCCACCGGCCCCATGTGGGAGCGAGCCTGCTCGCGATTGGCCATCGCCTTCTGCACAGAGGTGACTGACCCGCCGCCATCGCGAGCAGGCTCGCTCCCACAGGGGATCGCATTCGCAAATTCCGGTCGGCGGCGTTCGCCGCCGGTCACCGATTCTTTTGTGTGAGCCACAGCCATGACCATGACCCGCAACGACTGGGAACAGCGTTTCCAGTCCCTGACCCTCGAAGGCCGCGCCTTCATCAACGGCGAGTACCGCCCGGCCATCGGCGGCGCCACGTTCGAATGCCTGAGCCCGGTCGACGGCCGCTTCCTGGCGTCCGTGGCCAGCACCGACGAGGCCGACGCCAACCTTGCCGTCGAAGTCGCCCGTCAGACCTTCAATTCCGGCGTCTGGGCCAACAAAGCCCCGGCCGAACGCAAGCGCATCCTGATCCGTTTCGCCGATCTGATCCTTGAGCACCAGGAAGAACTGGCGCTGCTGGAAACCCTCGACATGGGCAAGCCGATCAGCGACTCGATGAGCATCGACGTGCCGGCGACCGCCAACGCGATCCGCTGGAGCGCCGAGGCCATCGACAAGATCTACGACGAAGTCGCCGCCACGCCCCACGACCAACTGGGCCTGGTGACCCGCGAGCCGTCCGGCGTGGTCGCGGCCATCGTGCCGTGGAACTTCCCGCTGATCATGGCCAGCTGGAAGTTCGCCCCGGCCCTGGCCGCCGGCAACTCGTTCATCCTCAAGCCTTCGGAGAAGTCCCCGCTGACCGCGATCCGCATCGCGCAATTGGCCTTGGACGCCGGCATTCCCAAAGGCGTGTTCAACGTCCTGCCGGGCTTCGGCCACACCGTCGGCAAGGCGCTGGCGCTGCACATGGACGTCGACGTGCTGGCCTTCACCGGCTCCACGGCCATCGCCAAGCAACTGATGATCTACGCCGGCCAAAGCAACATGAAACGCGTGTGGCTCGAAGCCGGCGGCAAGAGCCCCAACGTGGTGTTCGCCGATGCGCCGGACCTGCGCGCGGCCGCACAAGCGGCGGCGGGCGCCATTGCGTTCAACCAAGGCGAAGTCTGCACCGCCGGCTCGCGCCTGCTGGTGGAGCGTTCGATCCGCGAGCAATTCATCCCGCTGCTGGTGGAAGCGCTGCAGGCGTGGAAACCCGGCCATGCCCTCGACCCGGCCACCACCGTCGGCGCGGTGGTCGATCAGCGGCAGCTGGACAATGTCCTGCGCTACATCGGCATCGGCCGGGAGCAGGGCGCCGAACTGATCGCCGGCGGCCAGCGCACCCTCGAAGAGACGGGTGGCCTGTACGTGCAGCCGGCGATCTTCGACGGCGTGACCAACGCCATGACCATCGCCCGCGAAGAGATCTTCGGGCCGGTGCTGTCGCTGATCACCTTCGACACCGTCGAAGAGGCGCTGCAGATCGCCAACGACAGCATCTTCGGCCTCGCCGCCGGGGTCTGGACCAGCAACCTGAGCAAGGCCCACACCTTCGCCCGCGGCCTGCGCGCCGGCAGCGTGTGGGTCAACCAGTACGACGGCGGCGACATGACCGCGCCGTTCGGCGGCTTCAAGCAGTCGGGCAACGGCCGCGACAAGTCGCTGCACGCCTTCGACAAGTACACCGAGCTGAAAGCGACCTGGATCAAGCTCTGACCTATTTTGCAGCGGCGGCCGCCGGCACGTGCCGGCGGCCCTCGGAGAACAAGAAAATGAAACAGCAACACGTCAACAGCTACTACGCGGCCACCCGCAACGAAACCATCGACTTCCCGACCCTGGAAGACGCGGTGGACTGCGATGTCTGCATCATCGGCGCCGGCTACACCGGCCTGTCCTCGGCGCTGTTCCTGACCGAGGCCGGCTACAAGGTGACGGTGCTGGAAGCGGCGAAAGTCGGCTACGGCGCCAGCGGCCGCAACGGCGGGCAACTGGTCAACTCCTACAGCCGCGACGTCGATGTGATCGAAGCGCGCTACGGCGACAAGACCGCCGAGATCCTGGGCAGCATGATCTTCGAAGGCGCCGACATCATCCGTTCGCGCATCAAGCAATACGACATCCAATGCGACTACCGCCCCGGCGGCATCTTCGCGGCCATGAACAAGAAGCAGCTCAAGGGCCTCGCCGAACAGAAGCGCAGCTGGGAACGCTACGGCAACCGCAACCTGAAACTGCTGGACGCGGCGGACATCCGTCGTGAGGTCGGCTCCGACGCCTACGTCGGCGGCCTGCTGGACATGCAGGGCGGCCACATCCATCCGCTGAACCTGGCCCTCGGCGAAGCCGCGGCCATCGTGCGCCTGGGCGGCAAGATCTACGAGCAGTCCGCCGCCGTGGAAATCAAGTACGGCGAGCCCAATGTCGTGCGCACCGCCAAAGGCCAGGTGCGCGCCAAATACCTGCTGATCGCCGGCAACGCCTACCTGCCGCAGGGCCTGGACAACCGCGTGACGGCCAAGAGCATGCCGTGCGGCTCGCAGATCTGCGTCACCGAACCGTTGACCGAAAAGCAGGCCCGCAGCCTGATCACCAACAACTACTGCGTCGAGGACTGCAACTACCTGCTCGACTACTACCGCCTCACCGCCGACAACCGGCTGCTGTACGGCGGCGGCGTGGTCTACGGCGCCCGCGAGCCGGACGACATCGAAACCCTCATCCGCCCGAAGATCCTCAAGACCTTCCCGCAGCTCAAGGACGTGAAGATCGACTACCGCTGGACCGGCAACTTCCTGCTGACCATGTCGCGCATGCCGCAGTTCGGCCGCATCGAGAAGAACGCCTATTACATGCAGGGCTACAGCGGCCACGGCGTCACGTGCTCGCACCTGGCCGGCAAGCTGATCTCGGAAATGATCCGCGGCGACGCCGAACGCTTCGACGCCTTCGCCTCCCTGCCGCACATGCCGATGTTCGGCGGCCGCACCTTCCAGGCCCCGCTCACCGCCATGGGCGCCGCGTACTACTCGCTGCGCGACCGCTTCGGCATCTAGTTACCTCCCCGGCGGTGGCCCCGCACAGGCGCCGCCGGTTTTTTCTCCTCCCAGACCGCACCACAAAACCTGTGGGAGCTGTGGTGCGACGATTCGACTTGCCAGCGATGAGGCAAGCACAACCAACATCTCTGCCTCCTGACCTACCGCTATCGCCAGCAGGCTGGCTTCCGCAGGGGATCCCAGGTGATTGCGGAACCTGTGTACACACAAAAACCTGTGGGAGCTGCGGTGCGACGATTCGACTTGCCAGCGAAGAGGCCGCCCAAGCCCTCGAAAATCCCGCAAACCAGCGCAAAAACACGCGCCAACACACGACAAAAAGGACTTTTGCACCACCGTCCATCGAACCTGCTGAGCAACACCACCAAACGTGATTTAATAGCCGCCTTTCACGGTTCCGGGACACGGGAGCAACGTGATCCGCGCCCCCGGCGCGTCACCCGCCACCCACCCCCATTGCCCTTAAGTACCTCAACATAAGGCTGTCATGGATACGGGTTCTCGACTCAAACTAGTACGCGAAAGCTACAAACTCTCCCAGCGCGAGCTGGCCCGGCGTAGCGGCGTGACCAATGCCACCATCTCCCTGATCGAACAGAATCGCGTCAGCCCTTCCGTCAGCTCGCTGAAAAAGCTGCTCGAAGGCATACCGATGTCCCTGGCCGACTTCTTCACCTTCGACCAGCCCCCGCGCGAACACCAATACGTCTTCCGCGCCAACGAACAACCCGACCTCGGCCGCCACGGCCTGCGCCTGCTGCTGATCGGCGCCTCCGTCCCCAGCCGCCAGATGCGCCTGCTGCGCGAGCAGTACGCGCCGGGCGCGAGCTCCGGCGAAGAGCCGATCGTGCACGCCGAAGGCGAAGAGTGCGGCTTGGTGACCCGCGGCACCGTGGAACTGACGGTGGACGGGCAGGTGAGCGTGCTGAGCGCGGGGGACGGGTATTACTTCCCGACGACGCTGCCGCATAAGTTCCGGAATATTGGGGCGGATGAGGCGGAGATTATTAGTGCGAATACGCCGGCTAACTTCTGATGTTTAAGGGAGAGTGACAAGCCTGATGCTTGAGTTGCATTCGCCCTTTACCAACACGCGCATCGCCAGCGCGACATTGCTGGAAGCATGGCAGTGGTGTTATGCCGACCTGAAGTCGCCGACCACTCGCGGCAATTTTGCGGAGTACCTGGTCTACCTGGCGCTTTGCTCGGATCGCACCCTTGCAGAACACTACAAGACCCGCAAGGACTGGGACGTGGTGGATCTGACTTACGGCAGGGGTGTTCCGGACTGGTCCCCAGACTTTCAGAACCATTGCCACAGCACTCGCTTTGGCTGGGGGATCGAGGTCAAGTCCACTTCCAGCGGCAGCAAGAACGTAAAGTTCGATCTTGAGCCCCGACAAGGGTATGTGTGGAACAACTACATTTCAAAGCCGTATGGAAAGGCCATCGAGATTTATCGCCGCTGGTCTGATTTTTTTATCCTTGCGCATTTCAAGGACGATGAGCAGGAGACCCAGGACATTCGCGATCTGAACAACTGGGAATTTTTTGTTGTGCCGACCTGGACCATCAAGCAGGACTCCATCCGGTTGAGTTCGCTGAGAAAAAAATATGCGGCGATCCACTTTTCAGAGGTCAAGCCAGAGCTCGATCTACTGATTCAGGGTGATGTCGGTCACTTGAAGCTCTACAAGCTCAAGAATGACATCGCGAAGAAAATGTATTGTTCGGGCAGCATCGAGCTCGCCCAGAAGATGTTTTGCTTGCGGGCAGCCAAGTAAAAAGGTGACGGACTTATTTGTGTAAGACCGGCACCTTCAAATGTTCTAGCCAAGAACGTCAAACCCTCGTTGCTCTATAACTCGAAACACATCACTCACGTCCTGAACCAAAATTCTGGCGATGGTGGTGACGGTGTTGATGTCGTGTTCGGCATGGTCCGGGAGGTGGGCGCAGGCCATGAGATCAAGATACTTGAGGACTGCAATGAGGCGCTCACTGATGCAAGCGTGGAGATCGCGCAGCGGGGCGTCGGCGTTGATGATCAGGACGGGATGGTCAGTGGCGGGGTGGGACATCGAGGTGTAATTGCACAGCGATGACTTACTTGTCATTGGTAAAAATCCTTAGCTCAGAAAATCAATGACCACCCTTCGCTGCGAAACGAATTAGGTGGCAGTTATGCGCGGGTTCGCAGACCGAGGAGCTAAGACCCGGCAGACCCGAAGGTCTCCCACGCACAACCGCCATGAAAATGAAGCACAGGCAATTTGCCGGGCCGCATTGTGCCGGGTGTGGACTTAGCTCGCTAGGGCTGCGAAACCCCATCGTCAAATTCGTTCAGCGACAGACCCACTCTAGGCACCGATCCCCCGAGCCGCAATCAGCCTGTAGGACGCAAACCCACCCTCAGCGGCGAGGGCGCTTGCTCCCATTCGGCGCCGCAGCCTGCGTAAATCAAGGCCTGCGGTGAATCCACGGAAAAGGCTTCGGCAGGGTTTGGTCTGCTTCGCAGTCCGGCGGGAGCAAGCTCCCTCGCCGCGGGCAGTGATTTCCTACGCGGTTTTCAGATTCCGAAATTCAGTGCGGCATTTCGTCTCGGAACTTTCTCCAAAAAACGATGTCAATTTGATGGCGTGTCGCGACGCTCATTCATCGGCTCAAGCCGTGCCAGGCGGGTTCCTGGCCAACCATGGAAGTCTGTGATGAGACTATTACTCGCTATGTTGTTGATGTTCAGCAGCTACACCTTCGCCAGTTGCGGCAACATCGATGACCATGACCAGCGCGCCTACTGCAATGCCAGGGAGAGCGGCAGCAGTTGCGGGAACATCGATGACCACGACCTGCGTGCAGCGTGCAATGCCGAGTTGAGCGGCAGTTCCTGCGGCAACATCGACAACCACGACCAGCGCGCCTACTGCAACGCCAGGCAGAGCGGCAGCAGTTGCGGCAATATCGATGACCACGATCTGCGTGCGCGGTGCAACGCCGAGCAGGGCGGCAGTTCCTGCGGCAACATCGATGACCACGACCAGCGCGCCTATTGCAATGCCACGACGGGCGGCAGCAGTTGCGGCAACATCGACAACCACGATTTGCGCGCACGCTGCGAGGCCATGAAACGCTGAGACAAGAGAAAGGGACATCGTCAGATGTCCCTTTTTCAATGGCGTGCGGAACCTGACGGCGGGGTGCGCCGGCGGAACTCTTCAGCCGCTGCGCCGCAGTTCATCGCCGAAGGTTTCGCCTTGGGGCACCGGGCCGTAGACTGCACCCCATCTGCAACGCTTCGCCCAAGGACGGAACCTCCCATGATCACCATCGGCAGCCGCAACAACGCCCCCTCCGCGCAGCACCCCACCCAGGACATCTATATTTTCAGCCTCGACCTGTCCCGCCCGGGCACGCCGTTCTGTTTCGAGCAGTCCATCGGCGGTGGGCACGCGGCGCAGGGCGGGGCGCGGTGGTTGGCGCTGGACGAACTGGACGACTGGCCCGGCGAGTGGCGCGAGCATCTCAAGAAAGCCGGCTGCCCGTGGGTGGCCGAGTTGATCGATACGCAGCCGATGGCGGATCAGGCTGCCCTGGTTTCGTTGATCCTCCAGCGGTACGCTGAGCCGGCAAAACCGGCGGGGCGGTTGAAGGCCATCGGCAGCTGGCTCAAACGCAACATTCACGTCGGCGGCCGGTACGGCGTCTGAACCGAGGACATCCCATGACTCAAACGCTGGAGCGCGCCATCGCCATCGCCGCCACGGCCCATGCGGGGCAGGTGGACAAGGGCGGGGCGCCGTACATTCTGCATCCTCTGAAAGTCATGTTGCGCATGAGCAGCCTGGAGGAACGCATCGTCGCCGTGCTGCACGACGTGGTCGAGGACTGCGATGTCAGCCTCGACGATCTGCGCAAGGAAGGGTTCAGCGAAACGGTGCTGACGGCCATCGAGTCGGTGACCAAAGTGGCGGGCGAATCCTATGAGGATTTCATTGAGCGGGTGGCCCTGAACCCCATCGGGCGGGCGGTGAAGCTGGCGGACCTGGAAGAGAACAGCGACCTGTCGCGGATCGCCTCGCCGGGTTGGGAGGATCTGGAGCGGATCGAGAAGTACCGGCGGGCGATTGGTCGGTTGCGTTGAAAGGGGCTGCTTTGCAGCCCAGCGGGAGCAAGCTCCCTCGCCACAGTGGGGGTGGTGAGCAAGCTAGCTCGGGGGCGTGCGGTTTGTGACGAGCGAGCTTGCTCGCGCTCGACTGCGCAGCAGTCGCGGTGATGGGTGGTTGAGCCGGGTGCTTGGGTAGTTGGGGGCTGCTTTGCAGCCCAGCGGGAGCAGGCTCCCTCGCCACAGGGAGTTGTGGTGAGCGAGCTTGCTCGGTAGTGCGGTTTGTGGCGAGCGAGCTTGCTCGCGCTCGGCTGCGCAGCAGACGTGAACAGCGGTCAGCGCAGGTGCGCAGCAAACCCCGTGCGTTCCGGCGCCACATCCTCTTTGAGCGTCAACGAAGGAATCTCGTAATCCCCGCCGTTCTGCTGCCGGAACGCAATCGGCCGGGCGCTCCACAGTTCATCCAGCCGTGACCCCAACTCATCGCAGGTGCGGGCAAACCGTGCCTCGTCCATCCGCCCGGTGCGGTACACCACGAACGGCGGCAGCACGTCGAAGCCGGGGTAGTAGAGCACCCCGTGCTGGATCGGGAACAGCAGGTCATCGATCGGCCCGTTGATGCCGCGCGGGCCGTAGTGCGAGTCCCAGCCGCCCGCCGTCACCACCAGCATCGCCCGCTTGCCTTTCAGGTTGCCTTCGCCGTAGCGCTCGCCCCAGCGGCTCTCGGAGTGTTCGCCCACGCCGTAGGCAAAGCCGCAGGCGTAGACCCGTTCGACCCAGCCCTTGAGGATCGCCGGCATCGAGAACCACCACAGCGGGAACTGCAGGATCAGGGTGTCGGCCCACCGCAGTTTTTCCTGCTCGCGAGCGATGTCGGCCGCTTGCGTGCCGTCCCGGTAGGCGCGCTTGGAGTCGCGCGACGGATCGAACGGCGCGCTGCGGTCGCGTTCGGGGCTGTCGTCGCCGTCGATCGCGGCTTTCCAGTTCATCGCGTAGAGGTCGGAGACCTGCACGGTGTGGCCGGCGGCTTCCAGGTGGCGGACGGTGAAGTCCTTGAGGGCGCCGTTGAGCGATTGCGGTTCGGGGTGGGCATAGACCATCAGCACATTCATGGGGAAAAGCTCCTTGATTGGGTGAAAGCAGGATCGGCATCCAGCCGGTATAGTGGAAATGAATCTCTGACATATCAGGTATAGCAGTGAATAATTTGAGACGGCTGGATATCAACCTGCTGCTGACCCTCGACGTGCTGCTGTCGGAGCACAACGTCACCCGCGCCGCCGAACGGCTGAACCTGTCGCAGCCCTCGGTGAGCGTGCACCTGGCCAAGCTGCGCGAGATCTTCGGCGACCCGTTGCTGCTGCCCGGGCCACGGGGCATGCGGCCGACGGCAAGGGCCGACGAGCTGCGCGAACCGTTGCGCGAGGCGCTGGAGGCGTTGGAGAGGGCGGTGGCGCCGGCCAGTCCGTTCGAGCCGGCGCAGGCGCACAACACCTGGAAGGTCGCGGCGTCGGACTACGGCGAATCGACCGTGCTGCTGCCGGCGCTGGGCGGCCTGCGTGCCCAGGCGCCGGGCACGCGGTTGGCGGTGCTGGACCTGTCGCCGCAGCACCTGGTCAAGCAGGCGGAGCAGGGCGTGATCGACCTGGCGCTGCACACCAGCGAAGACGCGCCGCTGGAGCTGCACCGCCGGGCGCTGTTCACCGAGCGCTACGTGCTGGCCGGCCGCGTCGGCCACCCTGGCTTGCAGGGCGAACTGACCCGCGAGCGCTTCTGCGCGCTGGAGCACGTGCTGGTGTCGCCGGAGGGCGGGGGCTTTTTCGGGGTGACGGACAAGGCGTTGGCGGAGGCGGGGCTGTCGAGAAGGGTGGTGCTGTCGGTGCCGCACTTCCTGTTGCTCAAATCGGTGCTGGCGAGCACCGATCTGGTAGCGATGCTGCCGTCGCGGTTGGTCCGCGACCGCTCAACCCTGCAAGCGGTCGAGCCGCCGCTGGCGGTGCCGGGCTACGAGATGGCGATGCTCTGGGCCGAGCGCTCGCACCGCGATCCGGCGCACAAGTGGTTGCGCGAGCACCTGGCGGCGTCCGTCTGAATCATGCGTGGCCGAGGGCGATGGCGAACGACACGACGATCATGCAGGCGAAAGCGAAATTGAGGTTCATGGCGGGCTAATCCTAAGCGTTTTTTGACGGCGCCATTGTGCCTAGGGCCGCGCAAAAGAAAAAATTCGAATGCGTGATTCCAATGATCGAAGTGATTGATAACGCGGTTTGTTTTTGCCGGCTGATTTGTTTAGTCTCACAAAACCTGCAACGACAAGCATAAACAGGCAAAACCATGCACGACCATTCCGCCGCCGAACTCCCGTCCCTGCGCCGCCAGAAAATCCTCTTGATCCTCGAACGCGACGGCAAGGTCATGGCTTCCGAGCTCAGCCAGCACTTTGCGGTGTCCGAAGACACCATCCGCCGCGACCTCGCCGAACTCGACAGCGCCGGGCTGGTGCAGCGTGTGCACGGTGGGGCGCTGCCCCGGCCCAAGGACACCGGCAAGGATTTCCTCACCCGCCTGGACGAGATCGACGAGGTGAAGATCCGGCTGGCCAAATACGCCGCGCAGAAGGTGCGCAACGGGCAAATCGTCATGTTCGATTCCGGCTCGACCACCCTGCAGGTGGCGCGTTCGCTGCCAGCGGACATCTGCATCACCGCCGTGACCGCTGCGCCGATGACGGCGGTCGCGCTGTCCGAATACCAAGGGGTGAAGGTGATTCTGGCGGGCGGGCAGCTCAATCCGAAGACCTTGTCCGCCGGCGGTCAGGAGGCGTTGCGCCTGATCGGTTCGATCAAGGCGGACCTGGCGTTCACCGGGGTGTGTGCGATTCATCCGCAGGTGGGGATCACCTCGCTGCACTTTGATGAGGTGCCGGTGAAGCAGGCGTTGCTCGACAGCGCGGCGCAGGTGATCGCCGTGACCACGGCGGACAAGCTCGGTGCGGTGGAGCCGTTCGTGGTGGCGCCCTGCGAGCGGTTGCACACGTTGATCACCGAGCGCCATGTGGCGTCGGGCAGCGTGGAGGATTACCGGCGGCTGGGGATTGCGGTGGAGCAGTTGCCCGACTGAGGTGTTGCGGCGGGGTTGAGGGCCCCATCGCCAGCAGGCTGGCTCCCACAGTGGATGTGCGGCGAACACAAGACCTGTGGGAGCCAGCCTGCTGGCGATTGGGCCTAAATGGTCAGCGCAGTTTTTCCAGCATCTGGTAGTACCACATCCCCGCCGCCAGCATCGGATTGCCCAACAGATCCCCCATCGGCACGCGAATGTGCGAGCAGGCGGCGAACGTGTCGAACTGCGCCATCTGCCCGGTGATCGCCCGGCCCATGATCTCGCCCATGATGTGCGTCGTCGCGATGCCGTGGCCGGAGTAGCCCTGGCAATACCAGACGTTGTCCGAGAGCTTGCCCAACTGCGGGATGCGGTTGATGACGATGCCCATCGCGCAGCTCCACTGGTAGTCGATCCTCACGCCCTTGAGCGCGGGGAAGGTCTGTTCGATGCACGGGCGCAGTTCGCCGGCGATGTCCCGCGAGTCCTTGCCGCTGTAGTTGGCGCCGCCGCCGAACAGCAGGCGGCCGTCGGCGGTGAGGCGGTAGTAGTCGAGGACGAAACGGCAGTCGTACACCGCCAGGTCCTCGGGGTTGATCTGCCGGGCCAGGTCGCCCAGGGGTTCGGTGGTGACGATGCCGCCCATGGCCGGGAAGATCTTGCCCTTGAGCTGGCCCGGTTCGAGCTTGTGGTAGACGTCGCCGGCCAGCAGCACTTGGCTGGCGTCGATCTGGCCGTGGGCGGTCCTGACGCCGGGCCTGTCGCCGTGGAGGATTTCCAGCACTTCGCTGTTCTCGAAGATCAGCGCGCCCAGGCTTTCGGCGGCCCGCGCCTCGCCGATGCACAGGTTGAGCGGGTGCAGGTGCAGGTTGCGGGTGTTCTTGATGGCGCCGTGGTAGAGGTCGCTTTGCAGCAGGTCGCGCACCTGACTGCGGTCGAGCAGGCTGACCTCGTCGCCCATGCCCCGGCGCACGGCCTCTTCGTAGTCGCTGCGCAGGCCGTCCAGGTGGGCCGGCTTGTAGGCGGCGTGCAGGTGGCCGTGCTTGAGGTCGCAGGCGATGGCGTATTTCTCCACCCGGTTCTTGATGATCTCGTGCCCGCGCCAGCGCAGGTGCCAGATGAAATCGTCCACGTCGTCGCCCAGGGTGCGGCGCATCTGTTTGCGCATCGCGCCGTCGCCGGAGAGGCTGCCGGTGACCTGGCCGCCGTTGCGCCCGGTGGCGCCCCAGCCGATCTTGTGGCTTTCGACGATGGCGACTTTCAGGCCCTTTTCGGCCAGTTCCACGGCGGTGGCGACGCCTGTGAAGCCGCCGCCGATGATGACCACGTCGACGCTGTGTCGCCCCTGCAAAGTGGGGTAGTCGGTGTCGCGGTCGAGGGTGGCGGTGTAGTAGGAGTTGCAGCGTTCGGTCATGTCAGTGTCCACACGGAATTCAAGTCGGTTGCAGCCCTGTGGGAGCGTGGGCGCCCACAGGGGGGATTCGGCAGCGGGGATCAGGCCTCGGTCAGGTACCAGCGCCAATCCTGCTCACCCACCTCCGCCATGAACTGCCGGTACTCGGCGCGCTTCACCGCCAGGTACACCCCGAGGAAATCCTGCCCCAGCGCGTCCCGTGCCCAGGCCGAATTCTCCAGGGCGGTGAGCGAGGTCAGCCAGTCGGTCGGCAGCAGCTCTTTGGCCTGGGCATAGCCGTTGCCCTGCACCGGTTCGCCCGGGTCGAGGTTGTCCTTGATGCCGCGGTGGATGCCGGCGAGGATCGCCGCGGCCGCCAGATAAGGGTTGGCGTCGGCGCCGCAGATGCGGTGCTCGACATGCCGGGTAGGGGCCGGCCCGCCCGGCACGCGCAGGCTGACGGTGCGGTTGTCCACGCCCCAGGTTGGCGCCAGCGGCGCGTAGCTGTTGGCCTGGAAGCGCCGGTAGGAGTTGGCGTTGGGGCAGAACAGCAGCAGCGAATCGAGCAGCGACGCGAGCATGCCGCCGATGGCCGTGCGCAGCAGCGGCGTGCCGGCGGGATCCTCCGAGGCGAACAGGTTGCGTCCCTGGGCGTCCGCCAGGCTGACGTGCATGTGCATGCCGGTGCCGGCCAGGTGGTCGAACGGCTTGGCCATGAAGGTCGCCTGCATGCCGTGCTTGTGCGCCACGGCCTTGACCAGCCGCTTGTAGCGCACGGCTTGGTCCATCGCCTCCAGCGCGTCGCCGTGTTCGAGGGTGATTTCCACCTGACCCGGCGCGTATTCCGAGATCGCCGTGCGGGCCGGAATGCCGTGCAGTTTGCAGGCGCTGTACAGGTCGGCGAGGAACGGCTCGATCTGCTCCAGCTCGCGCAGGCCGTACACCTGCGTGTGCCGCGGTCGGCCGCCGTCGGCGTCCAGCGCCGGTTGCGGCCGGCCGTTGCCGTCGCGCCGGGCGTCGAGCAGGTAGAACTCCAGCTCGCACGCCATCACCGGGTGGAAGCCCTCGGCCTTCAAGCGCTCGATGACCTTGATCAGCAGGTGGCGCGGGTCGGCGATGCTGGCCGGCATGCCTTGCTGCGGGTGCATGCTGACCTGCACGGCGGCGGTCGGGATCTGCCGCCACGGCAGGCGCACCAGGCTGCCTTGCAGCGGGTAGGCGCGGCAGTCGATGTCGCCGACGTCCCACACCAGGCCTGAGTTTTCCACGTCCTCGCCATGGACGGTCAGGCCGAGGATGGTGCTGGGCAGGGGGCGGCCGCTTTCGTACACGGCGAGCAGTTCTTCGCGGTGCAGCAGCTTGCCGCGCGGCACGCCGTTGGCGTCGAGGATGAACAGCTCGAACATGTCGATGTCGGGGTTCTGCTCCAGAAAGGTACGGGCGTCTTCAATGGCTGCGAATTTCATGTCAATCACTCACGGTGGCGCCGCACGGGCGCGCAGGTTCGGGCCGGACGCGGCAACGGGCCAAGGCCAGGACGTTCCGGCAGGGATATCGGATGGAAGGGGGGGGCTGTCGCGGTCCGGACGGACGCGATCAGACGGACAGGGCGATATCCGGCGGGCGTGCGGAGTGACGCAGCTTGGAGCGGCTCAGGGCCATGGGGAGATTGACGATGCGGTTCATGCGCACCCCCGGTGAGGGAGGGCGCACGCAGAAGAGACGTTCAACGTTTGTCGTTGTTGGGGTGACGTGCTCATGACGCGTGTTTCCGTTGGCGGAAAACGTCGGCGGCGGGAGTGCCCCGCCAGGCCGGTGTGGCTGGATAGTAAGGGGGAATCCGCGCACAAGTAAACGCCTGATTCCGGCACGTCTGTCGCCGGCGCCGGCTCAGCGCAGCAGCGAGACCCCCAGCCCGGCGAGTGCGCAAACGATCAACACCTCGATCACGCCACGCTTGAAAAAGAACAGCGCGCACGCGGCCGCCAGGGCCAGCAGCACCGAAAAGACATCGGGCCGGCCGTCGAACCCCTGGGGCCAGAACACATGCCAGGCGAAGAAGCACGCCAGGTTGAGGATCACCCCGACCACCGCCGCCGTGATCGCCGTCAGCGGCGCGGTGAACCTCAGTTCGTTGTGGGTCGATTCCACCAGCGGACCGCCCGCCAGGATGAACAGGAACGAAGGCAGGAAGGTGAACCAGGTCACCAGCGTGGCCGCCAGCGCTCCGGCGGCGAACGCGTGTTCCGGGCCGAAGGCCGGCTGCACGTAGCCGCCGACGAAACCGACGAACGCCACCACCATGATCAGCGGCCCCGGCGTGGTTTCGCCCAGCGCCAGGCCGTCGATCATCTGCGCGGGCGTCAGCCAGCCGTAATGGCCGACCGCGCCTTGGTACACGTAGGGCAACACTGCATAGGCGCCGCCGAAGGTCAGCAGCGCGGCCTTGGTGAAGAACCAGCCCATCTGCGTGAGCGTGCCGTGCCAGCCGAACAGTGCGGTCAGCACCGCCATCGGCAGGCACCACAGCGCGGCGCCGGCCAACGCCAGGCGCAGCAGCTTCGCCGGGTTGAACCGCGCGTGTTCGGGCGGCGGGGTGTCGTCATCGATCAGCGCCGGACCGTAGGATCTCTCGCCGCTGCGGTGGCCGCCGGCCGTGAACCGATCCGGTGCCCACCGGCCGCCGAAGTAGCCGATCAGCGCGGCGCCGAGCACGATCAGCGGGAAAGGTACGTTGAAGGCGAAGATCGCCACGAAGGCGGCAGCGGCGATCGCCCACAGCCAGGCGTTCTTCAGGGCCCGCGAGCCGATGCGGTGGGCCGCGTGCAGGACGATGGCGGTCACCGCCGGCTTGATCCCGTAAAACACCCCGGCCACCGCCGGCACGTCACCGAAGGCGATGTACACCCACGACAGGCCGATCAGGATGAACAGCGACGGCAGCACGAACAGCGCCCCGGCCACCACGCCGCCCCAGGTGCGGTGCAGCAGCCAGCCGATGTACGTCGCCAACTGCTGGGCCTCGGGGCCGGGCAGCAGCATGCAGTAGTTGAGCGCGTGCAGAAAGCGCTTCTCGGAGATCCAGCGCCGGCGCTCCACCAGCTCCTGATGCATGATCGCGATCTGCCCGGCCGGGCCGCCGAAACCGATGAAGCCCAGCTTGAGCCAGAAGCGCCAGGCCTGACGCAGGCTGACCGGGGCGGGTTTGGGCAGATCCTTTGGGGGCATGGCGCTCACCGGCGGCTCCTGGATGAGGTGTTCGGAGCGCCTATCTAATCAGGCTTTTGTGAAGCGAGGGAGTGCGTGAGCGGGCGCTGTGCTTTTTTCAGCGGGAATGGGAAGGGCATGCATCTGTGGCGAGGGCGCGTGCTCCCGATCTCAGGCATGGGCCAGGCTCCAGCGGAATGCGGCCGACTGGTCGCTTTCCCGGGCCTCGACCCAGTGCGCACCGTCCGGCGTGGTCTCCCGTTTCCAGAACGGCGCGCGGGTCTTGAGCACGTCCATGATGAACGCGCAGGCCTCGAACGCCGCGTGCCGGTGCTTGCTGCTGACGCCGACGAACACGATCGGTTCGGCCGCCGACAGCGCGCCCACCCGGTGCACGATCTCCACCGCCAGCAGCGGCCAGCGCTCGCGGGCCTGCTCGGCGATCTGTTCCAGGGACTTCTCGGTCATGCCCGGATAGTGCTCCAGGAACAGCTCGCTCACCGGCTGGCCGATGTTCAGGTCACGCACGTAGCCGATGAAGTTCACCACCGCGCCCACCCGGGGATTCCTGGCGTGCAGCTCGGCGATCAGTGCGCCGGCGTCGAAGCTTTTGCGTTGGACTCGAACCCCCATGCCTCAACCCCCCGTGACCGGCGGGAAGAACGCGATCTCGTCGAAGTCCTCGATCGCCTGGTCGGTCTGGCACAGCTCCTGGTTCACCGCGCACATCAGGTTGCCGGCGCCGAGCACCTCGCGCCACACGTCGCCGCGGGCCATGAGCATTTGCCGCACGTCCTCGACGCTGGCCAGGGCCTCGCTGGCGGGGATCTTTTCGCCGCCCAGGTTGAGGCGGTCGCGGTAGCTGGCGAAGTAGTTGATCAGGATCATTGCGGGTTCTCCCATTGAAAGTGGCCGGAGCGGCCGCCCTGTTTGCTCAAAAGGCGGATGTCGCCGATGACCATCGCCCGGTCCACCGCCTTGCACATGTCGTAGATCGTCAGGGCGGCGACGCTGGCGGCGGTCAGCGCTTCGAGCTCGACGCCGGTCTGGCCGGTGAGGCGGCAGGTGGCGATGATCTGCACCCGGTCCGGCTCGCAGGCCTTGAGCTCGACGTGAATGGAACTGAGCAGCAGCGCATGGCACAGCGGGATCAGCTCGTGGGTGCGCTTGGCCGCCTGGATCCCGGCGATCCGCGCCACGGCGAACACATCGCCCTTGGGGTGGCCGTTGGCCTGGATCATCCGCAGGGTCTCTGGGCGCATGTGCACCCAGGCCTGGGCGGTGGCTTCGCGGCGGGTCGGTGCCTTGTCGCTGACATCGACCATGTTGGCCCGGCCCTGGTCGTCGAGGTGGGTGAGGGTGTCGCTCATTCGGGTTGCTCCTGGATCGGGCTGTAGATTCTCGGGGCGCTGCGGTGGGGGATGTGGATCAGGTTGAGGCGGTGCCGGCGCGCCCAGCGCACGGTCAGCGCGGTGGGGGCCGAGAGGCTGACCAGCGTGCCGAGGCGGGCGCGCACGGCCTTGTGGATCAGCTCCAGGCTGCAGCGGCTGGTGACCGCGACGAAGCCCTGGCGAGGGTCGAGGCCTGCGAAGCGCATCGCGCCGATCAGCTTGTCGAGGGCGTTGTGGCGGCCGATGTCTTCGCGGCACAGCAACGGCTCGCCGTCGGCGCCGAAGTACAGCGCCGCGTGCAGGGCGCCGCTGCTGCGCGCCAGTGACTGGGCCTGTTCGATGCGCTGGCGGATGCCGTTCAAATGCTCCGCCGGCGGCAGCGGCGCCGGGCTCAGAATGTCCAGTTGCGGCAGCGCCTGCTCCAGCGCCTCGACGCCGCACAGGCCGCAGCCGCTGGTGCCGGCCATCTGCCGACGGTGATCTTTGAGGGCCCAGAACGCGCGGCTGGAGATCTGCACGTCGGCCTGGCAGGCCTGGTCGAACCGGGTCAGGCGGATGTCGTAGATCTCGTCGGGGCTGTCGATGATCGCGTTGCTCAGGCTGAAGCCGCGGATGAAGTCCTCGACGTCGCCCGGCGAGACCATCATCACCGCCTGGTTCAGGCCGTTGTAGGTGATGGCCAGGGCGATTTCCGCAGCCAGGGCGGCCTGGGACAACGGGGCGTCGGGGAGGTATTCGCGGTAGGCCACCGGCGCCGGGGCGTCGGACGAGCTGTCGTTTGCGGTCGGTTCAATCGGGCACACCATCGGAAAAAGCCTCGCAGCGCTGAATGGGGATCAGGCTACGGAGGTCCTCGAAACGCGTCCAATCGCTTGTTCCGATGCGGTGATTGGATTGGTCGATGATGGCGGACAGCAGGTTATTTCAGGATCGTTTTCCTGGGTTTGGACGCTGTGGTGACTGTTCCGGCCTCATCACGGGCAACGGTCTTGATCTTGCCCAGCGGTGCCCTCACTGACGCCATCGCCAGCAGGCTGGCTCCCGCAGGTTCCGGGGCGTTCACAGATGCAATGTCCACCACGGACCCTGTGGGAGCGAGCCTGCTCGCGATGACGGACGCCGGTTCAACCCAGGGGTTGAGCGGGCACTCAAACCTCAGGCGCTTGAATCCCGAACATCCGCCGCGCCTCGGCGAAGCACTTCTCGGCGATGGCCGAGCGCGGCTCGGTCTTGCGCATCACCAGCCCCAGCGGGGCCAGCACGCTGGCGTCCGGCAGGTTGATGAAGGCCAGGTGCTCGATGGGCTCTTCCAGCCCGCTGTCCAGCGGCATGATCGAGCAGCAGAAGCCCTGGTGGATCGCCTGCAGCAACTGATAGGTCGAGTCGCTTTCCATGATCGGCTGCGGGTTGAGCCCGCGGCTGCGGAAGCTCAGGTCGATGGATTTGCGGTAGTGCATGCCGGTGGTGATCATGCCCAGCGGCAGTTCGGCGGCGTCCTCCCAGCTCATCTCCGGGCCGTCGAAGTGGAAGTGGCGGGTGTCGTAGAGCAGGCCGACGCGGGTCTCGCCGATCTCGAAGAACTCGAAATAGTTCGGGTTGACGTGGTCCAGGTAGCACACCCCCAGATCCAACTGGTTGTTGCCCAGGTTCTCGATGATCTCGTCCGAGCTCATCGACGACAGGCTGTACTTCAGCTCCGGGAACGTGCCCGACAGGCCCTGGATGTAATTGACCGGATTGAAGTTGCTCAGCGGCACCAGGCCCAGGCGCAGGCTGCCCACCAGTTGCCCCCGGCACGCGGCGGCCTCTGCGAACAGCCCGTCGTGGGCGGCCAGCAGCGTGCGGGCCCAGGCCAGCACCCGTTCGCCGGCCTGGGTGAAGCCTTCGAAACGCTGGCCGCGGTTGACCAGCACCAGGTCCAGTTCGTCTTCCAGGTTGCGCAGGCGCATCGACAGGGTCGGCTGGGTGATGTGGCAGCGGGCGGCGGCCTGGCCGAAGTGGCGGGTCTCGTCCAGCGCGATCAGGAACTTGAGTTGTTTGATGTCCATGACGGCACCTGCTCGATGGGAAAGTGGGTATGAGTATTGACGCAGATGCGCAGCGCGCACGGGCAGCGCAGGGCGCCACGATCCCATCCGTCGCGCCGCGCGTCCAATCGGAGGTTTTTAACGGGTTATCGACGGTCTCTATCGGGCCCGGCTCCAGGGGGCCGGACGGGGGTCGGAGCAGGCCGGAAACGGTCGATAGAGCCGGTCGATAGAGCGGTTGGTTAGAGTGATTAGACACTCCTCATAAGCGGCACTTAGGCTCTGGCCCAGTTGAATCGATAACTGCCGGAGAATTCCCGTGAGTGCCAAATCGGATGCCCTGTTCGTTCCCCTGAATATTGCCGTGCTGACGGTCAGCGATACCCGCGACTACGCCAGCGACACGTCCGGCCAGTTGCTGGTCAGCCGTCTGCTGGAGGCCGGCCACACCCTCAGCGAGCGCAACCTGCTCAAGGATGACCTGTACAAGATCCGCGCCCAGGTGGCGAACTGGATCGCCGACGACGGCATCCAGGTGGTGCTGATCACCGGCGGCACCGGGTTCACCGGCCGCGACAGCACGCCTGAGGCGGTGGCGTGCCTGCTGGACAAGCAGATCGACGGTTTCGGCGAGCTGTTCCGCGCCATCTCGATCCTCGACATCGGCACCTCCACCGTGCAGAGCCGTGCGCTGGCCGGGCTGTCCAACGGCACCCTGGTGTGCTGCCTGCCGGGCTCGACCGGCGCCTGCCGCACCGCGTGGGAAGGCATCCTGGCCGAGCAGTTGGACAACCGTCACCGCCCGTGCAATTTCGTCCCGCACCTCAAACCGGTGCAAGCCTGCGGGCCGCGCGGATGAGCCGCACGCCGCTGATGCCGGTCGAGGACGCGCTCGACCAATTGCTGGCGATGGCCGACGGGCAGCGCTTGCCGGACAGCGAACCGGTGCCGCTCGACGCGGCGAGGGGGCGGGTGCTGGCCAGCGACCTGGTGGCGACCCTGGACCTGCCGCCCTGGCCGAACAGCGCCATGGACGGCTACGCCCTGAACCTGGCCGACCTGCACCGCCAGCCGCTGTCCGTGTCCCAGCGGGTCTATGCCGGTCTGGCGCCGGATGCGCTGCTGCCCGGCACCTGCGCGCGGATCTTCACCGGTGCGCCGGTGCCGCCGGGGGCCGACTGCGTGGAGATGCAGGAGAACACCGAAGTGCTGGAGGACGGCCGGGTGCGTTTTCTGCAACCGCTGAAGGCCGGCCAGAACATCCGCCCCCAAGGCCAGGAGAACCGGGCCGGCGATGTGCTGCTGCGCGCCGGCAAGCGCCTGGGGCCGTTCGAGCTGGCGGTGGCGGCCGGGCAAGGCGTGACGCACCTGCCGGCGGTGCGCCGCCCGCGGGTGGCGGTGCTGTCCACCGGCGATGAGTTGGTCGAACCCGGTCAACCGCTGCGCCCCGGCAGCATCTACAACAGCAACCGCACGTTGCTCAGCCATTGGTTGGGCGAACTGGGCTGCGAGGTGATCGACGCCGGCATCCTGCCGGACCGTCCGGCGCAGACCCGCCTCAAGCTGGAGCAGTTGCAGGTCGCTGCCGACCTGATCCTCACCACCGGCGGCGTGTCGGCGGGGGATGCCGACTGCCTTGGCCAGGTGCTGCGCGACGACGGCAAACCGCTGCTGTGGAAGTTGGCGATCAAGCCCGGCAAACCGCTGACGGTGGGCCGCTTCGGCGCGGTGCCGGTGATCGGCCTGCCGGGCAACCCGACGTCGGCGCTGGTGACGTTCGGCTTGCTGGCGCGGCCCTACCTGCTGCGCATCCAGGGCGTGGAAGAGGTGATGCCGCTGAGCGTCACGGTGGCCGCCGGCTTCGACTGGCCCAAGCCCGGCAGCCGCCGCGAATACCTGCGGGTACGGCTGGAGGCGGGACGGGCGGTGCTGTACCCGAACCAGAGCTCCGGCGTGCTGCTGGGCGCGACCTGGGCCGATGGCCTGGCGGAAATCCCCGAACACACGACCCACCGCGCGGGCGACCCGCTGCGCTTCATTCCTTTCAGCGAACTGTTCTGAACCCTGGCCGGGTTGAGTGCTGAACTTTCCACGGCGCCTTGACTGGCGCCATCGCCGGCAAGCCGGCTCCCACAGGTTCCGAGGCGGATGCCGATTCCGTGTACGCCAGAGAAACCTGTGGGAGCTGCGGTGCGACGACTCGACTTGCCAGCGATGAGGCCGGCATTGCCGACATCTCTGTTGGCTGACCCACCGCCATCGCCAGCAGGCTGGCTCCCACAGTGACCGTGTTGAACACTCAATCCGCGAACGACACAAAAACCTGTGGGAGCCAGCCTGCTGGCGATGGCGTCAGTGAGGGCACCGCAAGGCAGGAGCGAGGCGATCAGCTCAGGACGTAGTCCACCGGCTTGAGCGCCGGCGGCAGTTCCGTAGCGCCGAGTTCCGAGAGAATGTCGCGCTCGATGTTGCGCACCAGCGCATCGGTCGGCAGGTCGTTCTCGTCGCGGCCGAAGGGGTCTTCCAGTTCGTCGGCGATGGCGTCCAGGCCGAAGAAGGTGTAGCTGACGATGGCGGTGAACAGCGGCGTCAGCCAGCCCAGCGGTTCGGCCATGGCGAACGGCAGCAAGATGCAGAACAGGTAGATCGTGCGGTGCAGCAGCAAGGTGTAGGGGAAGGGCAGCGGGGTGTTCTTGATCCGCTCGCACACCGCCTGGGCCTGGGTGAGGCTGGTCAGGTGGTTGGCCAGCAGCATGTAGCGCCACTCGCTCAGCGCACCGCTTTGATGCAGGTCCGAGCATTGCTGGCCGATCTGCTGCAGGATCCGCCCGCTGTAGTCCGGCACCTGCGCATCGGGTTTGGGCGTGACCCACTCGGCGCTGGCCGCCGCTTCGTCTTCCCGGCGCAGCCGCGCATTGAGCGCATGGGCGAAGCCGCAGAGGTTGCGCAACAGCGAGCGGCGCTCGGCGGACTCGCGGATGACATGGGTCTCGCGGATCACCGAGCGGACGTGCACGATCACCTCGCCCCAGGCCTTGCGCGCCTCGTACCAGCGGTCGTAGCAGGCGTTGTTGCGAAAGTTCATGAAGATCGACAGCGACAGCCCGAGCAAGGTGAACGGCGTGGCGTTGACCTTGGTGAAGTTGCTCGGGTGCAGGATTTCCACCAGCACGATGGCCGACGCCAGCAGCGTGACCATCAGTGCGCGCATCGCGATGCGTTTGGCGATCGACCCCTTGAGGGTGAAGAGAATGGCGAACTGGTTGACCTTGGGTCGGATGATCATGCACGTCTGCCTTGAAGGGGCGGCGGGTCAGCCGCCGGTCATGTTCATGAAGCGCACGACCTGGACGTCGTCGTTCACTTCGAAATTGTGGCGGTAGGGCTTGAGCTTCATCGCCTCGATGATCGCTTTCTCCAGCCGTTCCGGTTGCCCCGGATGGGCCCGCAGCACCGCTTTCAGGTCCACCGAATGTTCGTTGCCCAGGCACAGCAGCAGGCGGCCTTCCACCGTCATCCGCACCCGGTTGCAGGTGCCGCAGAAGTTGTGGCTGTGGGGCGAGATGAACCCCAGCCGGATCTGCGGCGCCTCGGCCAGGCGCCAGTAGCGCGACGGGCCCTGGGTGGACTCGGCCGAATCGATCAGGGTGTAGCGTTCGGCGATCCGCTCGCGCACCTGGCTGCTGGAGAAGAACGACTCGGCGCGGCTGTGTTCGCTGATGGCGCCCAGGGGCATTTCCTCGATGAAGGAAATGTCCAGCTCCCGGTCGATGGCGAAACGCACCAGATCGTTGATCTCATGATCGTTGCGGCCCTGCATCACCACGCAGTTGAGTTTAGTGCGGGTGAATCCGGCCTTGCGCGCGGCATCGATGCCATTGATCACCTGGGCCAGGTCGCCGGTGCGGGTCAGTTGCTTGAAGCGGTCCGCATCGAGGCTGTCGAGGCTGACGTTCAGGCGCTTGACCCCGGCGTCGAACAGCGGTTCGGCGAGTTTGCCCAACTGCGAACCGTTGGTGGTCAGGCACAGCTCGCGCAGGCCGGGCAGGGCGGCGATCTGCTCGCACAGCTTGACCGCGCCGGGGCGGATCAGCGGTTCGCCGCCGGTGAGGCGGATCTTGCGGGTGCCCAGCTTCACGAAGCTTTGCGCCACCTGAAAGATCTCCTCCAGGGTCAGCACCCGTTGGCGCGGCAAGAACTGCATGTCCTCGGCCATGCAATACACGCAGCGGAAGTCGCAGCGGTCGGTGACCGACAGACGCAGGTAGTCGACACGGCGGTTGAAACCATCGATCAAGACGCGCTCTGACATGACAGCCTCGCTTGGATGAAGCCGCGGAAAACGGCGGGAGTCGGCGCAGGTTATGGGCAACTTCCGGGGGCGTCCAATCACTCTTAATGAACGGCTGATTGATGCTGTCGATGATGAACTTTTTTTGCCGTTCTTATGTTTCGTTAGTTCCGCAAATGCCTATGGTTAAAGGGTTTTTAGGCGTGATAGATGGTTTCGATAATGTGGTCGTTAATAGCGATTAGACAATGTTTTGCACCCGTTCCTATCCTTGGTCCGGCAAATGAAACGACGGCGTTTTAGTTCAAAGACAGTCGTTGCCGTTCAACCGAGATCAGGTTCTAGCCTGTGTGCACCGTCATGGAGAAGTCCCATGTCACAAGTCGACCGCTATAAACCCTACAAGGGCGCCGCCGCAGGATGGGGGGCGGTGATCAGCCTCACCAAAAACTGGCTGGGCAGTGAAAACGCCCTGAAGAACATCCGCGCCATGCTCAAGACCAACCAGAACGGCGGTTTCGACTGCCCCGGCTGCGCGTGGGGCGAAGCGCCCGGCGCCGGCCTGCTGAAGTTCTGCGAGAACGGCGCCAAGGCCGTGAACTGGGAGGCCACCGGGCGCCTGGTGGATCCGGCGTTCTTCAACAAGTACACGGTCTCGACCCTGGCCGAGCAGAGCGACTACTGGCTCGAATACCAGGGCCGGCTGACCCATCCGATGCGCTACGACGCACGGATCGACCGCTACGTGGAAACCACTTGGGAGGAAGCCTTCGCCCTGATCGCCCGTCACCTCAAGGGCCTGAAGTCGCCCCACGAGGCCGAGTTCTACACCTCGGGCCGGGCCAGCAACGAGGCGGCGTTCCTGTACCAGCTGTTCGTCCGCGCCTACGGCACCAACAACTTCCCGGACTGCTCGAACATGTGCCACGAGGCCAGCGCCGTGAGCATGATCGAGAGCCTGGGTATGGGCAAAGGCACGGTGGTGTATGACGACCTGCACCACGCCGACGCGATTTTCGTGGTCGGCCAGAACCCCGGCACCAACCACCCGCGCATGCTCGAACCGCTGCGCGAAGCGGTCAAGCGCGGCGCCCAGGTGGTGTGCATCAACCCGCTCAAGGAGCGTGGCCTGGAGCGCTTCCAGAACCCGCAGAACCCCATCGAAATGCTCAGCAACGGCTGGGAGGCGACCAACACCGCGTACTTCCGTCCGGCCCTGGGCGGCGACATGGCGGTGTTCCGCGGCATGGCCAAATTCCTCCTGCAATGGGAGCGCGAGGCCCTGGCCACGGGCGCCGAGCCGGTGTTCGACCGCGCTTTCATCGCTGACCACACCTCGGGCCTCGACAGCTACCTGGCCCAGGTCGACGCCACCTCCTGGGAGCACATCGTCGAGCAGTCCGGCCTGACCCTGGCCGACATCGAACTGGCCGCGCGCATGTATGCCCGGGCCAAGAACGTGATCATGTGCTGGGCCATGGGCCTGACCCAGCACGTGCATTCGGTGCCGACCCTGCAAGAGGTCATCAACCTGCAACTGCTGCGCGGCAACGTCGGCCGTCCGGGCGCCGGGCTGTCGCCGGTGCGCGGGCACAGCAACGTGCAGGGCGACCGCACCATGGGCATCAACGAACTGGCGCCCAAGGAACTGATGGATGCCCTGGAGAAACGCTTCAAGTTCAAGGTGCCGCGCCTGCACGGGCACAACACCGTGATGGCCATCGGCGCCATGGAACGGGGCGAGGCCAAGGTGTTCATCGGCCTGGGCGGCAACTTCGCCCAAGCTACGCCGGACACCCCGCGCACCCACGCGGCGATGCGCAACTGCGACCTGACCGTGCACATCTCCACCAAGCTCAACCGCAGCCATCTGGTGACCGGCCGCGACGCGCTGATCCTGCCGTGCCTGGGCCGCACCGACATCGACGTCCAGGCCGAAGGCCCCCAAGGCGTGACCGTGGAGGACACCTTCAGCATGGTGCACCTGTCGTTCGGCCAGCTGAAACCCAAGTCGCCGCACCTGAAATCGGAACCGGCGATCATCGCCGGGATCGCCGCCGCGACCCTGGGCAAGCACCCCATCGACTGGGAGTGGGCGGTGGGCGACTACGGGCGCATCCGCGACCTGATCGCCGACGTGATTCCGGGCTTCGAGCGGTTCAACGAAAAACTGCTGACCCCCGGCGGTTTCCACCTGGGCAACGATGCCTCCGACCGGGTCTGGAACACCGCCAGCGGCAAGGCCCAGTTCACCCCGTGCGTGCTGCCCGAGCACCTGATCAGCGAAGGCGTGCGCAACCTGCCGGTCAAGCCGCACCTGATCCTGCAGACCATGCGTTCCCACGATCAGTACAACACCACCCTGTACGGGCTCGACGACCGTTACCGCGGGGTGTACGGCATGCGCGACGTGGTGTTCGCCAATGAGCAGGACATCCGCCGGCTCGGTTTCGAACCGGGGCAGAAGGTCGACCTGGTGGCGCTGTGGGACGACGAGCGCGAGCGGCGGGTCAGCGGTTTCACCCTGATCGCCTACGACATCCCGGCAGGGCAGGCCGCCGCGTACTACCCGGAGACCAACCCGCTGGTGCCGCTGGAAAGCTACGGCGACCGCACCTACACGCCGACGTCCAAGTTCGTGGCGATCCGCCTTGAGGCGGCCGAGGCGAGCAACCTGATTCCGTCGTCGGTGGCGTAACCGCCCGAAGCGATCCGACCCTTTCGCAATTCGACTGGCTGCAGGCGTTCGCGCCTGGCGGTGGCCCGGCCGTGTGCCGCCGCTTTTCAGCCTTGATGAGGACATCATCATGTTCAACCTGGAGGCACTGGACCTGGCGCGGATTCAATTCGCGTTCACGGTTTCGTTCCACATCATTTTCCCGGCGATCACCATCGGCCTGGCGAGCTTCCTGGCGGTGCTCGAAGGCCTGTGGCTGAAGACCGGCAACGACACGTACCGCGACCTGTACCATTTCTGGTCGAAGATCTTCGCCGTCAACTTCGGCATGGGGGTGGTCTCGGGCCTGGTCATGGCGTACCAGTTCGGCACCAACTGGAGCGGCTTCTCGGACTTCGCCGGGAGCGTCACCGGGCCGTTGCTCACCTATGAGGTGCTGACGGCGTTCTTCCTCGAAGCCGGGTTCCTCGGCGTGATGCTGTTCGGCTGGAACAAGGTCGGGCGCGGGCTGCACTTCTTCGCCACGGTGATGGTCGCCATCGGCACGCTGATCTCGACCTTCTGGATCCTCGCCTCCAACAGCTGGATGCAGACCCCGCAGGGCTTCTCGGTGGTGGACGGGCGGGTGATGCCGCTGGACTGGCTGGCCATCGTGTTCAACCCGTCGTTCCCGTTCCGCCTGGCGCACATGGCCATCGCCGCATTCGTCGCCACGGCGTTCTTCGTCGGCGCGTCGGCGGCCTGGCACCTGCTGCGGGGCAACGATACCCGGCAAGTGCGCAAGATGTTTTCCATGGCGTTGTGGATGGCGCTGATCGTCGCGCCGATCCAGGCGGTGGTCGGTGACGCCCACGGCCTGAACACCCTGGAGCACCAACCGGCGAAGATCGCCGCCATCGAGGGCCACTGGGAAAACCACGGCAGCGAGCCGACCCCGCTGGTGCTGTTCGGCATCCCGGACATGCAGGCGGAGAAAACCAAGTACGCGCTGGAGATCCCGTACCTCGGCAGCCTGATCCTGACCCACAGCCTCGACAAGCAGATCCCGGCGCTCAAGAGCTTCCCCAAGGAAGACCGGCCGAACTCGACCGTCATCTTCTGGAGCTTCCGGGTCATGGCCGGGCTGGGCATGTTGATGATCCTGGTCGGTGTGCTCGGCTTTGCGCTGCGGCGCAAGGGCGCGGTCTACCGCCACCGCGGCTTCCAGCGCCTGGTGCTGCTGATGGGGCCGAGCGGTCTGGTCGCGCTGCTGGCCGGCTGGATCACCACCGAAGTCGGGCGTCAGCCGTGGGTGGTGTACGGCCTGCTGCGCACCCACGATGCGGCGTCGCACCACTCGGTGGCGCAGATGAGCACGTCGTTGGCGCTGTTCGTGGTCATCTACTTCTCGGTGTTCACCGTGGGCATCGGCTACATGATGAAACTGGTCGCCAAGGGCCCGCAGCCGCACCACGACCACGATCCTGAGGACGACAGCCAGCAGGCACCGCGCCGGCCGCTTTCGGCCGCCAACGTCCACCTCGAATCCGCCAGCCGGATCCACTGAAAAAGGAGCGTTGAGACATGGGTATTCAAGGCATCGACCTGTCATTGATCTGGGGCGTGATCATCGCCTTCGGGGTGATGATGTACGTGATCATGGACGGCTTCGACCTGGGCCTCGGGATCCTGTTCCCGATGATCCCGGACGGGCAGGAGCGCGACGTGATGATGAACACCGTCGCGCCGGTGTGGGACGGCAACGAGACCTGGCTGGTGCTGGGCGGGGCGGCGCTGTACGGCGCGTTCCCGCTGGCCTACGGGGTGATCCTGGAGGCGCTGTACCTGCCGCTGGTGTTCATGCTCGCGGGGCTGATCTTCCGGGGCGTGGCGTTCGAGTTCCGCTTCAAGGCGCCGGCCGAGAAGCGGCATCTGTGGGACCTGGCGTTCATCGGCGGTTCGCTGCTGGCGACGTTCTCCCAGGGTGTGGTGATCGGCGCCTATGTGGCCGGGATCCCGGTGGTGGACCGCCAGTTCGCCGGCGGCAGCCTCGACTGGCTGGCACCGTTCCCGCTCGCCTGCGGCGTCGGCCTGGTGGTGGCGTATGCGCTGCTGGGCAGCACCTGGCTGCTGGTCAAGACCGAAGGCATGCTCGAATCGCGGATGCGCCACTACAGCCGTCCGCTGGCGTGGCTGCTGCTGGCGATGGTGGTGGTGATCGGCGTGTGGACGCTCAAGCTGCATCCGGAACTGGCGGGGCGCTGGTTCACCCATGCTCACCTGACGGTGTTCGCGGGGCTGGTGGTGTTGGCGCTGCTGGCGCTGTTCGGCCTGCTGCGTTCGCTGCGCCGGCGCCACACCCACTGGCCGTTCGTGTTCACCCTGGTGCTGATGTTCCTGGGCTACATCGGCCTTGCGCTGAGCATCTGGCCGAACATCATCCCGCCGTCGGTCAGCCTGTGGGCGGCGGCGTCACCGGCCACCAGCCAGCTGTTCGCCCTGATCGGCGCGCTGTTCATCCTGCCGGTGATCCTGATGTACACCTTCTGGAGCTACTACGTGTTCCGCGGCAAAGTGAGGATCGGCGATGGCTACCATTGAGCGACGTGAAGTGAAACCGCAGCGCTGGCACCGGCGCCTGGGCTGGCTGCTGCTGATCTGGCTGGGCAGCGTCGCCTCGCTGGCGGTGGTGGCGAGTGTGCTGAAGCTGCTGATGTATGCGGCGGGGATGAGGACCCACTGACCCTAAAAAACCGGAGCCTGGCTCCGGTTTTTTAATGCGCCCAGGAAACCAGCGGGAGCCAGCTTGCCGGCGATGGCGGTGGGGCAGGCGCAGGAGATGTCGGCAGTGCCGGCCTCATCGCTGGCAAGTCGAGTCGTCGCACCGCAGCTCCCACAGGTCTTGTGGTGAATGCAGGTTCCGCAATCACCTGGGATCCCCTGTGGGAGCCAGCCTGCTGGCGATGGCGGCGGGTCAGGCGACAGAGATGTCGGCAGTGCCGGCCTCATCGCCAGCAGGCTGGCTCCCACCGTTTTTGCGGTGAGCACAGAACCTGCAAACACAGCTATTCCCTGTGGGAGCCGGCTTGCCGGCGATGGCGGTGGATCAGGCGCAGGAGATGTCGGCAGTGCCGGCCTCATCGCTGGCAAGCCAGCTCCCACAGTTTTTGCGGTGAGCACAGAACCTGCAGACACCGTCATTCCCTGTGGGAGCCAGCCTGCTGGCGATGGCGGTGGGTCAGGCGCAGGAGATGTCGGCAGTGCTGGCCTCATCGCCAGCAGGCTGGCTCCCACCGTTTTTTGCGGTGAGCACAGAACCTGCAAACACAGCTATTCCCTGTGGGAGCCGGCTTGCCGGCGATGGCGGTGGGGCAGGCGCAGGAGATGTCGGCAGTGCCGGCCTCATCGCTGGCAAGTCGAGTCGTCGCACCGCAGCTCCCACAGGTCTTGTGGTGAATGCAGGTTCCGCAATCACCAGGGATCCCCTGTGGGAGCCAGCCTGCTGGCGATGGCGGTGGGTCAGGAGACAGAGATGTCGGCAGTGCCGGCCTCATCGCCAGCAGGCTGGCTCCCACCGTTTTTTGCGGTGAGCACAGAACCTGCAAACACCGCCATTCCCTGTGGGAGCCGGCTTGCCGGCGATGGCGGTGGGTCAGTCGCAGGAGATGTCGGCAGTGCCGGCCTCATCGCCAGCAGGCTGGCTCCCACCGTTTTTTGCGGTGAGCACAGAACCTGCAAACACCGCCATTCCCTGTGGGAGCCGGCTTGCCGGCGATGGCGGTGGGTCAGTCGCAGGAGATGTCGGCAGTGCCGGCCTCATCGCCAGCAGGCTGGCTCCCACCGTTTTTTGCGGTGAGCACAGAACCTGCAAACACCGCCATTCCCTGTGGGAGCCGGCTTGCCGGCGATGGCGGTGGGGCAGGCGCAGGAGATGTCGGCAGTGCTGGCCTCATCGCTGGCAAGTCGAGTCGTCGCACCGCAGCTCCCACAGGTCTTGTGGTGAATGCAGGTTCCGCAATCACCAGGGATCCCCTGTGGGAGCCAGCCTGCTGGCGATGGCGTCACTCGGCGCCGAACATCGCGGTCCAGTAGATGCCCGCGTCGCTCTTCGGGTCCACCGCGTAGGCGGCGCCGAGTTCGCGGTATTGCGGGTTCATCAGGTTGGCGCAATGGCCGGGGCTGGCGAGCCAGCCGGCCACCACTTTCTGCACGGTGTCCTGGCCTGCGGCGATGTTCTCGCCGACCTGCTGGCCGCCGTAGCCGGCCAGTTCGGCGCGGTCGCCCGGTGTGCGGCCGTCGCGGTCCTTGTGGTCGAAGTAGTTCTTGTTGGCCATGTCGCGGCTGTGGTCCTGGGCGACGGTGCCGAGCACCGCATTCCACGCCAGCGGCCCGGCGGCGGAGAACGCCTGGCCGCCGCACTGGCGCGGCTGGGCTCGGGCGGCGTTGAGCTGCTCCAGCAGTTTCTGGCCTTCGCTTGACCCGTCGCCCAGGCGGGCGGACAGCAGCGGCCGGGCCAGGGTGATGCGCCAGTCGCGGTCGCTGCGGCTGACGCCGACATCGACGAACTGCGGATCCAGCACCACCTGACAGAAACTCTCCTGGATCGCCTTCATCGCCGCCGCCGCGTCCCTTGGCCCGTTGAGGCTGATCGCCTGCACGTTGACCATCGGGTAGCTGGCGCGGGCCATGGCCTGCTGCAGGTCGACGACGCCGCTGGCCGGCAGGATCAGGCGCGGATCGGCCGACAGCGGCGGCAGTTCGCTGGACGCCTGGGTGCCGCAGCGCTGCGGCTGGCTGCGGTAGCTGTTGATCGACTCGACCAGTTGCGACTCGTCGGTGGCCATGGCCGAGGCGGCAAACGCCAGGCCCACGGACAACGCGGCGAGGCGCAGAACGGATGGCATGAAGCGCATGGAAATCTCCCTTGGGCTGAGTGCGCACATCATGCGCGAAAGGGCCCCGGTGGGTGCAATGTCTTTTTCTTCACCCCCGCGTTTTTTCCCGTCGCATGGCCACGGGATTTGCCGACTACACTCTGCGAAAGCCCCGCTGGCCGGGTGTCTCAGCCGCATAACACGTTGCCCCGACCGGGCGCTGCCGGAAGTGTCGATCATGGGATTCAAAGGCGTGGTTGTCTGTGTTGCGTTGACCCTGTCGAACGGTTGGGCGATGGCCGCCGAACAGGCCCCGATCCAGGAAAAGGCCGAAGCCAAGGCCCAGGTGCTGGAGGAAAAGGCTGCCGACAAGGTCAGCGCCGCACCGGCGCCCAAGTCGGAGGCCATCACCCCGACCGAAGTGCAGGCGGTCGATCCGGCCGGGGCCGCGCCGCTGGACGATCCCATCACCTGTTTGGCGCGCAGCATCTATTGGGAGGCCAAGGGCAAGGACAACGCCGACATGGAAGGCGTGGCCAGCGTGGTGATGAACCGGCTCGGCCACGACGGGTTTCCCGGCACGGTCTGCGAGGTGGTCAAGCAGGGATCGGAGACCAAGAGCTGCCAGTTTTCGTGGTGGTGCGACGGCAGGCCGGACCAGGTCAAGGAAGATGACGAGTACGCCCAGGCCAAGGCCATCGCCGCCAAGGCCCTCAACCGCCAACTGACGGATCGCACCCACGGCGCGCTGTATTTCCATGACCGCAACGTTCACCCGAGCTGGGCGAACGAATACCGCAAGACCGCCGAGACGGCGAAATTCCTCTTCTACAAACCCGCCGGCGGCGACGCCCGTTAGGCGCAGACCTGGCGCACGCAATCGCGCAGCCACCGGTGGGCGGGATCGGCGTCCATCCGCGGGTGCCAGAGCATCGAGACGGTCAACGGCGGCAACGTCACCGGCGGGCTGAAACTGTGCAGGCCTGCGCGCAGGGAGCCGGTGTGGCGCTCCGGCACCGTGGCGATCAGGTCCGAGTCGCGCACCAGCGCCAGGGCGGCGGAAAAGCCGCCGACCAGCGTGACGATCTCCCGCGACAACCCTTGCGCGTGCAGCGCATCGTCCACCAGGCCGGTCTGGCGCCCGTGCCGCGACACATGGACGTGCGCGCCGGCGGCGAAACGTTTGGCGCTGACTTTGCCCGACGCCAGCGGATGACCCGCCCGCACGACACCGACCCAGCGGTCCTCGAACAGGATGCGGCTGTGCAGGGTGTCGTCGGTGCGGGTACCGACCACCCCGGTCTCCAGGTCGACCCGCCCTTCGCGCAGCGGTGCGCTGTCCTGGTCGGCCTTTTGCAGAAAGCGCAGACGCACGCCGGGCGCCTGCGACGCGATGCGGGCGAGCAGGGCGGCGCCGAAGGTCTCGACGAAACCGTCGCTGCTGCGCAGGGTGAAGGTGCGTTGCAGTTGACTGAGATCCAGCGCCTGGACGGGGCGCAGCACCGCTTCGGTTTCCTGCACCAACCGGCTGACCTGCTCGCGCAGGGCCAGGGCCCGTGGCGTCGGCACCAGGCCGCGTCCGGCGCGCACCAGCAACGGGTCGCCCGTGGTGTCGCGCAGGCGGGCGAGGGCGCGGCTCATGGCCGACGGGCTCAGGCGCAGCCGCTCGGCGGCGCGGGCGACGCTGCCTTCGCTGAGCAGCACGTCGAGGGTGATCAGCAGGTTCAGGTCCGGTGCATTCATGACATGGCGTTTCATACAGGTATGGAGTGCAAAGCATGCGTCTTCCGCCTGGTGTCGTCCAGACATAGGCTGCGGCCCATGACCTTCGAAGAGCGCCTGCCATGTCACATCCTCCGTCACACCGTTCCTCCCGCTGGGCCCTGACCGGCCTGTCCCTCTCGATGCTGATGCCGTCCCTGGACACCAGCATCGCCAACGCCGGCCTGCCGACGCTGGCGGCCGCCTTCGGCGCTGCGTTCGCGCAGGTGCAGTGGGTCGTCCTCGCCTACCTGCTGGCGATCACCACGTTGATCGTCAGCGCAGGACGCCTCGGTGACCTGATCGGGCGGCGCCGCCTGATGCTGATCGGCATTGGCCTGTTCACTGCCGCGTCCTTGTGCTGTGCGCTGGCGCCCGGATTGGGATGGCTGATCGCGGCGCGGGCGGTGCAGGGGCTCGGCGCTGCGGTGATGCTGGCGCTGACGGCGGCGCTGGTGGGCGATGCGGTGCCCAAGGCGCAGACCGGCCGGGCGATGGGGTTGCTGGGCACGATGTCGGCCATCGGCACTTCATTGGGGCCGTCGCTGGGCGGGCTGCTGATCGCGCAGGCGGGGTGGCCGTCGATCTTCCTGATCAACGTGCCGCTGGGGCTGCTCAACGGCTGGCTGGTGTGGCGTCATCTGCCGGTAGATCGGGCGGTGGAAAAGCGGGTGCGGTTCGACCATGCCGGGACGTTGGCGCTGGCGCTGACCCTGGGGGCGTATGCGTTGGCGATGACCGTCACGGGGACGCCGGGCGCCACGGTGGCGCTGTTGTCGATCAGTCTGCTGGGCCTTGGCCTGTTCGTTGCGGTCGAGCGGCGTGCGGCGGCGCCTTTGATGCGCATGACGTTGTTTGCCGACCCGCGCCGTGCTGCCGGTCTGGCGATGACGGCGCTGGTGGCGACGGTGATGATGACGACGCTGGTGGTGGGGCCGTTCTACCTGAGCCGAGGGTTGGGGTTGGGCAGCCTGGCGGTGGGCCTGGCGCTGTCGGTCGGGCCGTTGGTGGCGGCGCTCGGCGGCGTGCCGGCGGGGTGGCTGGTGGACCGCTTCGGGGCGCGGCGCATGGTGGCGGGCGGATTGTCGGCGATGGCCGGCGGCTGTGTGTTGCTGGCGGTGTTGCCGATGGGGCTCGGGTTGCCGGGGTATCTGCTGCCGATAGCGTGGGTCACCGCCGGGTATGCGCTGTTTCAGGCGGCCAACAGCAGCGGCCTGATGGCGGACGTCGGCCAGGACCTGCGCGGGGTGATGTCGGCGATGCTGGGGCTGGCCCGCAACCTGGGGTTGATCACCGGGGCGGCGGCGATGGGCACGGTGTTCGCCCTGGCCGCCGGCGATCCGGCTCAGGCACCGGCCGTGATGATTGCCGGGGGCTTGCACCTGACCTTTGGCGTCGCCGCGACGCTGATGGCCATTGCCCTCGCCGTCAACGGCACGGCCCGGAGCCTGTCGGTGTTGGTGGGGCAGCGGTAGAGCGGAGTGTCAGGTGATGGGGGTGGCGGCTGGGCTGGCCTCATCGCTGGCAAGCCAGCTCCCACAGAGCCCAAGGCGAACACCGAACCCGCGTACGCCACAAAAACCTGTGGGAGCTGGCTTGCCAGCGATGACGGTGGGGCAGGCGACAGAGATGTCGGCAGTGCCGGCTCCCACAGAGCCCAAGGTGAACACCGAACCCGCGCACACCACAAAAACCTGTGGGAGCCAGCCTGCTGGCGATGACGGCGGGTCAGGCGATAGGGATGTCGGCGGGTTCAGTGGTGTTCCCGGGGTTGCGCTTGGCGGGCGGGGAAGAACAGTTCGAAGCAGGTCTCGCCGTCGGCGCTGCTGGCGCTGTAGCGGCCTTGATGCAGTTGCATGATGGTGGCGACGATGGACAGGCCCAGGCCGTTGGACTGGGCCGAGCGCTGGCGGGACTGGTCGACCCGGTAGAAGCGTTCGAACAGCCGCGACAGGTGTTCGGCCGGGATGGTCGGGCCGTGGTTGCGCACCCGCAGGAGGCTGCCGTCCGCTCCGGCGGTGGCTTCCACCTGCACCGTCGAATCTGCGGCGCCGTACTTGATCGCGTTGGCGCACAGGTTGGCCAGGGCCCGGCGCAGCAGCATCGGTTCGGCCCAGATCACGCCGCTGCCGCGGGCCTCGATGCAGATGCCGGCATCCGCCGCCAGGCCTTCGAAGTAGTCGGCGATGCGCTGCATCTCGTCGGCGGCGTCCAGCTCCTGGCGCTGGCTCATGGCGCTGGCCGGATCGGTGCGGGCCAGGAACAGCATGTTGTCGAGCATCCGCGCCAGCCGTTCCAGCTCCTCGACGTTGGAGGCGAGCAGTTGCTGGTAGGCCTCGACGCTGCGGTTCTGCTGCAGCGCGACCTGGGTTTCGCCCATCAGGTTGTTGATCGGCGTGCGCAGTTCGTGGGCCATGTCGGTGGACACCTGGCTCAGTTGCGCAAAACCCTTGGCGAGCCGGTCCAGCATGGCGTTGAACGCGTCGATCATCGGCTTCAGCTCACGGGGCGTGCCGTGGCTGTCGAGGCGTTCGCCCAGGTTGCCGACGCCGATGCCGTGGGCATGCCGCGCCAGCCGGCGCAACGGCAGCAGGCCACGGTACACCAGCAGGCAGCCGATCAGCGCCAGCACCGCCGCCGCCAGGGTGGCCAGGCCGTAGACGCTGAGCCGGTAGGTGGCGAGCATCGCCGTGCGTTCGGTCATCAGGCGGCCGGTGAGCACCTGCAGGTTGCCCAGCTCACCGGAGTCGATGGTCGCCGCCACCGCCGAAAACGGCACGCCGTCGATGCTCGGCAGATGCTTCACGTCGCTCAGCGCCATCGGGTGGCCGATGGGCACGGCGGGCACGCTCGGGGTGGCGAGGTTGCCGGGGTTGACCACCAGCAAGGGCGGTTGCCCCGGCGCGCCGATGGTCAGCAGCGCCTCGCGGTTGCCGAGCATGTTCTGGAACAGCGCCGGCTTGTTCTTGATCAGCTCCAGGGTGTTGCTGTCGTTGAGGAAGGTGCGCAACTGATCGACCCGGCTGGCCAGCTGGATGTCGTCGCGGCGGATCAGTTGCTCTTCGAGCTCGTTGTACAGCGCCGCCCCCAGGCCCGCCAGCGACGCGAAGGCGAGCAGGGCGAAGACCAGCGCCAGGCGCAGGGTCAGCGAATAGGTGCCGTTGGTTTTCATGGCTGAATGTCGAAGCGGTAGCCGATGCCGCGCACGCTGTGGATCAGCTTGAGCGCGAACGGATCGTCGAGCTTGGCCCGCAGGCGGCGCACCGCGACATCGACCACGTTGGTGTCGCTGTCGAAGTTCATGTCCCACACCCGCGAGGCGATCAGCGAACGCGACAGCACTTGGCCGGTGTGGGTGGCGAACAGTTGCAGCAGGGCGAACTCCTTGTTGGTCAGGACGATCCGCGTGCCGGCGCGGGTGACCCGGCGCTTGAGCACGTCGATCTGCAGGTCGGCCACCTGCAACTGTTCCTCTTCATGGATCGGCCCGCGCCGGGTCAGGGTGCGCAGGCGCGCCACCAGTTCGGCGAAGGAGAACGGCTTGATCAGGTAATCGTCGGCGCCCAGTTCCAGGCCCTTGACCCGGTCGGCGATGTCGTCGCGGGCGGTGAGGAACAGCACCGGCGTGTCGGCCTCCTTGCGCAGCCGGCGCAGGACTTCCCAGCCGTCCATCTGCGGCATCATCACATCCAGCACGATCACGTCGAAGCCGTGCTCCAGCGCCAGGTGCAGGCCGTCGGCGCCGTTGCGCGCCAGGCTCACGCTGTAGCCCAGTTCCTGCAAACCGTTGAGCAGGTAGTTGCCGGCCTTGGGTTCGTCTTCGACGACAAGGATGTTCATGGGCGTTCGGCCTCAATGGTCGTTGGTGCAGCCGCTGCCTTGCACCTGATAGTCCAGCACATGTTCGCGGCCCTGGTGGTCGAGGTAGTTGAGCCGGGCCGGAATCACGCCGCAGGCCTGGGAAATATCGGTGCTGGACAGGACTTTGTCGATATCCAGATGAACGAAGAAGCCGCTTTGGTCGTGGATCACGGTCGGTTCCGGCGCAGGCGCGGCGAACGCGGAGCCGGTGGCGAGGAGGGCGGCGAAGGCGAGGATCAGGGTTTTCATGATGGGGTCGCTCGGTGCGTGAAGTGGGTCGGCACAGGTGCCGGGACAACTTCAGGCTACCGGGCGATCCGCTCGGCAAACCGACAGCTTGATTACAAAGCTGTAATGAAACGGTGTTCGCGAATGTCGGCGCGAGCGACGGTCTTGGCCGGTTCTGCGGTGCCTTCGCGGGCGCCATCGCCAGCAGGCTGGCTCCCGCAGAGGGCTGTGCAGGGCTCCAATGATGCAGGGATCAGTTGCCGGCGGAGCTGATGATCCCGGCCACCTGCTGCGGCTGGCAGTTGAGGTACGGCGAGGACTTGAGCCAGTGCTGGTCGGGATACCAGGAGAACATGAACTGGCCGTCCTTCAGGCTGTCGATCACCCGCTTGGCCACTTGCGGGCGCACCGCCGGGCAGCCCTGGCTGCGGCCGATGCGGCCCTGGCGCTGGCTCCACAGCGGGTTCACGTAGTCGGCGGCGTGGATCACGATGGCGCGGTCGCGGGCCATGTCGTTGAAGCCCGGTTCCAGGCCGTCCATGCGCAGCGAGTAGCCGTGGGTGCCTTCGTAGCTTTCCTGGGTGCGGAACAGCCCCAGACTGGACTGGTAGCTGCCCTCGCGGTTGGAGAACTGGGTGGCGTAGTTTTCCCCGGAGTTGGAGCCGTGGGCGACCAGGTCGCGCAGCACCAGTTTCCGGCGGGCAAGGTCGAAGATCCACAGGCGGCGGGCCGTGGACGGCTGCGAGTAGTCGATGATCGCCAGGTGGCGCGATTGCCGGGCGCCGCTGTTGACCGCGCACTGCATGGCGTTCAGGGCACCTTTCAGCGCCTGGGGATTGAGTTCCGGTGCGGCGTGCGCGAGGCTGTTGTAGAGGGATGGCCGGGCAGTGCCGGCGGCAATGGCTGGGCTGGTCATCGTGGCGGCGATCAAGGCCGGGACGATGGCAGTCAGCAGAAGTCGGCGAAACGTCGTCAACATTTACAGAGAGTCCTCACTTGCTACTTGTCTGGCTAGGCTCCTGACGTCCAGTCGTCCCCCGCAGACCCGGGAATCGGGCCTGACTGTTCACCGCACCTGATGTAAGGTTGACCGTCATTCAGGACGGCCATGGATTGGAGTAAAGCAGTTGTTCAAAAAGTATGCATGCTACTTGAGCATTTGTTTGCTCGCAGCGCCGTTTGTCGCTTGTGCCGGTGAGCCGTTGCCGGGGCTGCCGACGTTGCCGGCGGACGTGACGGTCGATGCGCCGGTGGCCGCGCCGGTTCCGGTGCAGAGTCCGTTGCAGGCGTCGCTGGTCAGCCTGCCCCAGGCCTGTCCGGCCGTGGCGGCCCGCCTCGACGCTCCCGCGCTCCAGCAATTGCAGGCGTTCTATCAGCAGCAGGACTGGCTGCCCGTGTGGGCAGACGGCGAGCGGCTCGCGACATTGCAGGCGCAGTTGCAGCTGCTGGCCGATGACGGCCTGAACCCCAAGCGCTACCCGGTGGCGGACCGCGTGCCGCAGGACGGCGACCTGTGCGCCGACATCGACATCAGCCGCCACTACCTGCAAGCCCTGCAGGATCTGCACTACGGCCGCCTGCTGCAATCGCACTTCGAACCCCTGTGGCATGCCGACGACACGCCCCGCGACCGTCAGGCCGAACTGCTGGCCATCGCCGTGCCGGGCATGCACGACATCGCGGCGGCGTTCGACCGGGCCCGTCCGCGCCTGGCGCAATACCAAAACCTGCGTCACCTCTACGCCGCCCAGCGCCAGCAAGCCTTGCCGCATTGGGGCGCGGTGGGCAACGGGCCGCTGCTGCGTCCGGACATGGCGGACAAGCGCGTGCCGGAACTCGCCCAGCGCCTCTACAGCGAAGGCTACCTGCACAGCGTGGCCGGCACGCCGGGCAACGCCTATGACGGCGTGCTGGTGGAGGCAGTGAAGAGCTTCCAGGCCAACCATTCGCTGCAGGCCGACGGTGTGGTCGGCCCCGGCACCATCGCCGAACTCAACATCAGCCCGCTGACCCGCCGCGACCAGTTGCGGGTCAACCTCGAACGTTTCCGCTGGCTGGCCCAGGACATGGAGCCGGACGGCCTGCTGGTCAACGTCGCCGCCGCCGAACTGACCCTGTACCAAGGCGGCCTGCCGGTGTGGCAGACCCGCACCCAGGTCGGCCGCGCCGAACGCCAGACCCCGTTGCTCAAGTCCCGGGTCACCCGGCTGACCCTGAACCCGACCTGGACCGTGCCGCCGACCATCTGGAAGGAAGACAAGCTGCCGGAGATCCGCAAGGACCAGACCTTCCTCAGCCGCCAGAACCTGCAAGTGCTCGACGCCAACGGCCAGCCGCTGGCCGCCGCCGACATCGACTGGGACAACCCCGGCAACATCCTCCTGCGCCAGGACGCCGGGCCGCGCAACCCGCTGGGGCAGATGGTCATCCGCTTCCCCAACCCGTTCTCGGTGTACCTGCACGACACGCCGAGCAAGGCGCTGTTCGACAAGGGGCCGCGGGCGTTCAGCTCCGGCTGCGTGCGGGTCGAGCATCCGATGAAGCTGCGCGACCTGCTGCTCAGCCCGGCGGAAAGGGCGCGCACCGACACCTTGCTGGCCACCGGCACCACCCATGAATTCCGCCTGGCCAACCCGGTGCCGATCCTGATGACCTACTGGACCGCCCAGGTCGACAGCCACGGGCGCGTGCTCTACGCGCCGGACATCTACAGCCGCGACAGCGCGCTGCTGGCGGGGCTGGACCGGGCGCACTGACCCTCAGCGGGCGTGGCGCCGCCAGAACACCCTGGCCAGCCACGCATCCACGCTGAGCTTGCCGGCCCCGGCGAACACCAGCGGCAGCAGCGCCGCCAGGTAAATGGCCGGCAGCTTGAAGTTGCCGAAACCCTTGTTGGTGATCGCGTAGCCCTGGGCCAGTTCGCTCAGCGACGACCAGTCCGCCGGCCAGTGCACGGCGGCGGTGGCGACGACGGTCACCACGATCAGCGAAACCGCCGAGAAGCGCGTGCCGAGGCCGATCAGGATCGCCAGCGCGCCGATCAGTTCGGCCCACATCGACAGCTCCCAGTTCAGGGTCGCCGGCAGATGGTCGAAGGGGAAGGGGAACCGCTCCTGGATGTCTTCGAACCAGTTCTGGCCGTTGAACTTCTCCAGGCCCGATTCGAAGAATTCCCAGGCGATGAACAGCCGCAGCGTCAGCGGCGCGAGCCATTGGCCGGCACGGTCGAGGTTCAGGTGCAGGCCTTTGACGGCAGAGGAAAGAGTGGGGGTCATGATCGAACGCTCCATAGTGTTCAGGGGAAACGGGGCAACGGCGTGCCCCGTGCCGGGCGTCACTCGCCGGCGCCGCACTTGCCTTCGCCGCATTTGCCTTCCGACGATTTTTCCGTGGCGTCGGCCTTGGCCTGGCTGTAGCCATGGTCCAGTTGTTTGACGCTGAAGGCCTCGGAGGCCGAAGCGGCGTTGGACAGGGCCAGGCCCGAGGCGATCAGCAGGCCGAGGGCGAGGGATTTTTTCGAGAGCTGAGTCATGGTGGTTCTCCGACGTATCGAGTGGTTTGAATGGCTTGGCCGGCAGTGCCGGTCGACAGGTTCATTTGAACGCCGGGGTGTATCGGTGATATGTCGCGGGGGGGGCAGAAGTGTGGGTGCCGTGTGTCTGCGGCGAGGCGGTACACACTGCGATACAGACCTGGGTGTGCGTGACCGTGCTGGCGATGGCGTCAGTGAGGACGCCACACAAGCGATTTGATTGGGCGCTGTGATCCGGCAGCGGTCCGCGGCGTCTAGCCACGGTGTCCCCGCGATCCCACGGGGCGAGACTTCGGAACCCGGCATGCAAGCGCTGTTGAACGAGATCCTTGACGCTGTCCGGCCCCTGATCGGGCAAGGCAAGGTGGCTGACTACATTCCCGCCCTCGGCACCGTGCCGGCCAATCAACTGGGCATCGCGGTGTATGGCAACGACGGCGAAATGTACTGCGCCGGTGACGCCGACACGCCGTTCTCGGTGCAGAGCATCTCCAAGGTGTTCAGCCTGGTGCAGGCCATCGAGCATTCCGGCGAGGCGATCTGGGAACGCCTGGGCCACGAGCCCTCCGGCCAGCCGTTCAACTCGCTGGTGCAGCTGGAGTTCGAGCGCGGGCGGCCGCGCAACCCGTTCATCAACGCCGGGGCGCTGGTGATCTGCGACATCAACCAGTCGCGCTTCGCCGCCCCGGCGCTGTCGATGCGCGATTTCGTCCGGCGGCTGTCGGGCAACCCGCAGGTGATGGTGGACGGCAAGGTCGCCGAATCCGAATACCAGCACCGCGCCCGCAACGCGGCGATGGCGTACCTGATGCAGTCGTTCGGCAACTTCCACAACGACGTCGAGGCCGTGCTGCGCAGCTACTTCAGCCACTGCGCGCTGCGCATGAGCTGCATCGACCTGGCCCGCGCGTTCTGCTTCCTGGCCAACGACGGCTTCTGCAAGCACAGCGGCGAACAGGTCCTGACCCGCCGCCAGACCCAGCAAATCAACTCGATCATGGCCACCAGCGGCCTGTACGACGAGGCCGGCAACTTCGCCTACCGCGTCGGCCTGCCGGGCAAGAGCGGCGTGGGCGGCGGCATCGTCGCGGTGGTGCCGGGGCAGTTCACCGTGTGCGTGTGGTCGCCCGAGCTCAACACGGCGGGCAACTCGCTGGCGGGCATGGCGGCGCTGGAGATGCTCAGCGCGCGGATCGGCTGGTCGGTGTTCTGACCTTCTGCGGGCAAAGGATTCCTGTGGCGAGGGAGCTTGTCGAGTCCTCGCACCGTCCCGCTGGGCTGCGCAGCAGCCCCTGAAAAGCGGGGCCGCTCTGCGCCCCAGCGGGAGCAAGCTCCCTCGCCACAGGGGGCAAAATCCGATACATTTTTTGCCCGCTCATTCTTATGGTGAATCCGCTTCATGTCTCTCGCGCTCGAACGTCTCGTCGCCGGCACGCCCATCCCTTTCGCCGGCAACCGCGTCACCGTGGTCAGCCCCGAACTGGCCGAGCGTTTCCGACCCGGTGACCACCTGCTGGTGGAGCAGGTCAGCGGTGAGCTGCTGCTGATTCCCGTGGCCGACCAGCAAGCGGCGGCGGTGGCGATCGAACGCGCCGCCGCGGCCTTCAGCGCATTGTCTTCGGTGCCGGACGAGGCCATCAGCCGTTTCTTCGACCTGTTCGCCCAACGCCTGGAATCCGCCGAGTGCTGGGCGCTGATCGAAGCGGCCAACCTGGCCGACATCGAAAGGGCCAAGGCCCGCGGCCGTTCCACCACCCGCCTGCTGGCCGACGAGCGCATGCGCCGCGACATGATCGCCGGCCTGCGGGCCTGGCGCGATGCGCCGGCCACCCGTGGCCAGGTCATCAGCAGCGTCGAGCACGACGGCTGGAAAGTGGAGCAAGTGGTGTCGCCGCTGGGCATCGTGGCGTTCGTGTTCGAAGGCCGCCCGAACGTGTTCGCCGACGCGGCCGGCGTGCTGCGCACCGGCAACACCGCCGTGCTGCGGATCGGCAGCGATGCGTTGGGCACCGCGCAAGCCATCGTCGCCCATGCGCTGAACCCGGCGCTGGCCGATGCCGGGCTGCCGGCGGGCGCGGTGTCGTTGGTGGAGAGCGTCAACCATGCCGCCGGCTGGGCGATGTTCGCCGACCGGCGCCTGTCGCTGGCGGTGGCCCGAGGCTCGGGCCGTGCGGTCAGCCAGTTGGGCAGCATCGCCCAGCAGGCCGGCACCGCCGTCAGCCTGCACGGCACCGGCGGCGCGTGGCTGATCGCCGACCGTGAGGCCGACGCCGAACGTTTCGCGGCGGTGGTGCGCAACTCGCTGGACCGCAAGGTCTGCAACACCCTCAACGTCTGCCTGATCCACCGCGAGCGGGCCGCCGAACTGGTGCCGCTGTTCCTCGAAGCGCTGCGCCAGGCCGGCGCCGCGCGCGGTCAGGGCTGCAAGCTGCACATCGTCGAGGGCAGTGAAGGTTGCCTGCCGGACGAGTGGCGCAACGCGACGGTCGAGGTCTACCGCGCCGAAGGCTACAGGACCGAGGCCCAGGCCGAGCCGCTGCCCGAGGCGCAACTGGGCCGCGAGTGGGAATGGGAAGAGACCCCGGAAACCAGCCTGATGATCGTCGACGGCCTGGACCGGGCGATTGCCTTGTTCAACCGCTACAGCCCGCAGTTCACCGTGTCGCTGATCAGTGAGAACGCCGCTGAACAGCAGCGGTTCTACAACGCGGTCAACGCGCCGTTCGTGGGCAACGGCATCACCCGCTGGGTCGATGGCCAATACGCGCTGAACAAGCCGGAGCTGGGGCTTTCGAACTGGGAGAGCGGACGCCTGTTCGCCCGCAGCGCGATCCTGCCCGGCGACGGCGTGTTCACCGTGCGCAGCCGCATGACCCAGGTCGACCTGGGCGTCAAACGCTGAACGGCAAAAGGCCGCGCCCGTCGGCATGACGGGCGCGGCCTTTTCGTTTCACTTCGCGGTGGCGGCCGCTTCGATCAGGCTGGCCACGGTTTTCGGATTCGACACCATCACCACATGGGACGCGCCCTTGACCACCACGGTCTGCCGGGCGTGGGCCCGTTCGGCCATGAACGCCAGCGCCTGGGGCGGGATGTTCTTGTCCTTGTCGCCGTACACGAACCACGACGGGATCGACTTCCACGCCGGCTCGCCCGAGGCTTCGTTCAGCGCCGCTTCGGTGATCGGACGCTGGGTGGCGGCCATCAGTTTCGCGTCGGCGTTCGGCACGTCGGCGGCGAACTGGTCGTGGAACTTGTCCTGCCGGATGTACAGATCCTTGCCGCCGTCCTTCAAGGCCACGGGCGGGGCGAGGGTCGGGCCGAGGGTGCTGCCGGGGAAACGACCGGCCAGCCCGGCCACGGTTTCGCCCGCCTCAGGGGCAAACGCGGCCACGTAGACCAAGGCCTTGACGTTGGCGTTGCCGTAGGCCGCCGCGCTGATCACAGGTCCCCCGTAGGAGTGGCCGACCAGCACCACCGGCGACTTGATCCCGGCCAGCACGTCGGCCACCGATTGCGCGTCGCCCTTGACGGAGCGCAGCGGGTTGGCGGCGGCCACCACCGGGTAACCGTCCTTTTCCAGAATCTTCACCACGCCGTTCCAGCTGCTGGAATCGGCGAAGGCGCCGTGCACCAGCACGACGGTGGGCTTGGCGTCGGCGGCCATGGCCGAGGCGGCGCCGGCCATGGCGGCGGTGAGGGCAAGTCCTGCAAACCACTTGTTCATCGTGTGTTCCTTGTGTCGGGAGGAGGGGTATCGCGTTCAGGCCTATTGAAGGCGCTGGCTGTATCGGCGATGTGTCGGGCTCCCGCCGTGGATGCCTTGAACTGTGTCTGGCGCCGCGCAGGCTACAGAACGATACAAACCGAATGCCCCGAAAGGATCGGGGCGTAGGGCTCAGGCGGCTTCGGCGGACGTGGCCGGTATCGCGCAGGTGGCCGGGTGCTCGGCCAGAGACACGAACGTGCGGCGGTCGCTGCCGAGGGCGTCGACGGAGCCGGTTTCGATGTCGTAGACCCAGCCGTGAAGGTTGAGCAGGCCTTTCTCCTGGGCCAGGCGCACGCTGGGGTGGGTCTGGATGTTCGCCAGTTGCGCGATCACGTTTTCCCGCACCATCGAACTCAGCTTCGCCGCGTCATCGGCATGGGGCCGGGACTCGTTGACCACCTTCGCCGACTCGGCGTGCTGCAGCCAGCCGCTGACGGCGGGCAGGTGGTCCATGCATTTGCATTGGGCGATGGCGGTCATCGCGCCGCAGTCGGAGTGGCCGCAGATGACGATGTCGGTGACGCCGAGCACGGCCACCGCATACTCCACCGTCGCCGATACCCCGCCCGGATGCGGGCTGTAGGAGGGCACGATGTTGCCGGCGTTGCGGATCACGAACAGCTCGCCGGGCTCTTGCTGGGTCAGCAGTTCCGGCACCACGCGGCTGTCGGAGCAGGTGATGAACAGCGTGCCGGGCTGTTGGGTGGTGGCCAGGTGCTTGAACAGTTCGGTGCGTTGCGGAAACGCTTCGCTCTGGAATTTCAGGAAGCCTTCGATCAGGTTTTTCATGGTGTCGTCCTCTCAGTTGGAGCAGCCGGTGCCGAATTCGCTGTATTGAAGGATGTGTTTCTCGCCGTTGGAATCGAGGTAGGTCATCTCGACGGGCACCACGCCGCAGATGTCCGCGACCGGGGTGACGCTCACGACCTGGGCGATGTCCAGCGCCATGCCGTAGCGGTAGGCGACGGCTTCTTCATCGGCCTGGGCCTGGGCGGCAAGGCCGGCGAGCAGGGCGAGGAGCAACGGAATCTTTTGCATGGGGCAGCCTCCAGACAAGTGGTGTGACGGTGTCGGCTATCAGATGTGGGGGAAGGCCCGCACGCCGGGTGCGGGCCGGGTGGATCAGAACGGACGCAGCGGCAGGAACTTGCCGTCGAGGGTGACCACGGCGCGGGAGCCGCCTTCAGGGTCTTCGACTTTCTTGATGTCGAGCTTGAAGTTGATCGCGCTGATGATGCCGTCGCCGAACTGCTCGTGGACCAGGGCTTTGAGGGTGGTGCCGTAGATCTGGATCATCTCGTAGAAGCGGTAGATGGTCGGGTCGGTCGGCACGCCGCTCAGGCTGCCGCGCAGCGGGATGATCTGCAGGGCGGCGACGTCGGCGGCGTCCAGTTCCAGCTTGTCGCCGACGGTCTGCGCGGCGGCCGCCGGCAGCGGGTGCTGGCCGAGCAGGGCGGCGGTGACGTAGGCCAGGCTCAGGCCGGTGTCGTCGGCCAGATCCTGCCACGACAGGTCTTTGCGGGCCTTGGCGTCCAGGACGCGGGTGGTGAGGGCCAGGCTGGTGTCGTTGTAGGCGTGGGACTGTTGCATGGTGTCACTCCTTTCGGGGTTGGCTTGGGTGTGGAAGCGATCTTGCGCCGATCGATCCATAGCGTCCAAGACCGATATACAATGCTGCACATAAGTCCTGCCTATAGATGGTGTGCCCATGCTGCTGCGACATCTGCGTTACCTGCTGGCCGTGGCCGACCACGGCGGTTTCACCCGTGCGGCGGAGGCGCTGCACGTGTCGCAGCCGACCCTGTCGCAACAGATCCGCCAACTGGAGGACAGCCTCGGCGTGATGCTGTTCGACCGCACCTCGCGCACGGTCCGCCCCACCGACGCCGGCCTGGCCTACATCGAATGCGCGCGGCGCGTGCTGGTGGAACTGGAGGCGGGCAAGCGGGCGCTGCACGACGTGAAGGACCTGACCCGCGGCACGCTTCGCCTGGCCATGACCCCCACCTTCATGGCGTACCTGGTGGGGCCGCTGGTACGGGATTACCTGGCGCGGTTTCCCGGCATTCACCTGGAGATCTTCGAGCTGTCGATGGACGACATCGAGGCGGGCCTGGCGGACGACTCGCTGGACATCGCAATCGCCTTCGCGCCGGCGCGCCACCCCGACATCGAGTGCATTCCCGCATTCGTCGAGACGTTGGGGATCATGGTCGGGCGCGGCCATCCGCTGTACGGGCACGATGCGCCGCTGAGCCCCGACGAAGTGGCGCAATTGGAGTTCGCCCTGCTGGCGCCGGACTTCATCACGCGCCAGTCGATCGACGAATACTTCCGTCGGCACGGCATCACGCCCAGGGTGCAGATCGAGGTCAATTCGGTGAGCACCTTGCTGGAGGTGGTCCGTCACACGCCGACGGCGACCATGTTGCCCGAGGCCATCGCGACCCTGGACCGAGGGTTGCACAGGCTGCGGGCCGAAGGTGATGCGCCGCAGCGCGGGGCGGCGGTGCTGCGCCGCCGCAACAACTACCACAGCGCCGCGTCGGTGGCGTTCATGAACCTGCTGCTGGGAACACCTGACGCCTGAGCCTTCCTCCGCTAGGCTTTGGACAGCCTCACGGAGGAATGCAGCGATGCCGGTGATTCTGCTGATCGTGCTGATGGTGTTGACGGGCTGCACCCGGGATCCGTTGGACCAGGGCCTTCTGGTCTCGGACAAACACCACCTTGCCGGGCCGAAGATCCAGTTCCTCGGTGTCGGCGGGTGGCTGCTGCACTGGAAGGGCGAGGGCCTGATGCTGGCGCCGTCGTTCAGCAACCCCAGCCTGTTCGGCCTGCGCGGCGTGCCTTCGCCGCTGGTGCTGGCCAACGAGCGCAAGATCGATGACGCCATGCGTGACGTGCCCGACGCCGCTGATGTGCGGATGCTGCTGGTGGGGCATGGCCATTACGACCATTTGCTGGACGTGCCGATCATCGTCCGCAAGTACACGCCCCAGGCGACGGTCTACGGCTCGGAGACGGTCAAGCATATCCTCCAGGGTTTTGACGAGTTGAAGCGGTTTCCCGTTGTCGATGTTCAAGACGACATGGCGAAACTGAAGGACTTCGGCGAGCCCGGCCCGCTGATGAAAGAGGGGCAATGGTTCCTGTCCCCCAGCGGCCGCATCCGGGTGATGCCGATCCAGAGCGAGCACGCCGGCCATGTCGCCGGCCTGAACCTGGTGCCCGGCGACTATGACACCGACCTGACGAAACCCGAGCTTTCGCTGTGGCGGTGGAAGCCCGGCCAGAGCCTGGCCTGGGTCATCGACCTGATGGACGACGCCGGAAAGCACCCGGTCTATCGCATTCACTATCAGGATTCGGCGGCCACGCCCCCGCTCGGCTACATGCCGGCGCTGGCCGACGGCAAGGGCGTCGATGTCGAAATACTCTGCGCCTCCTCGTGGAAACAGGTACGCCACTACCCGCAGCGCGTGCTGGAGCGGCACCGGCCGCGGATGGTGCTGATCGGCCATTGGGAAAATTTCTTCGGCAACGATCCCCGCGAACCGAGGCTGCTGGTCGGGCAGGATGTGCGCTCGATGATCCGGGTGGTGCAGACCACGGTCGGCCCGCAGGTGCCGGTGGTCCTGCCGGCGCCGCTGTCCGAGGTGCGCTTGCCGGCGCCCGAAAAAAAACCGCTCCCTTGAAGGGGAGCGGTTTTTCATGTCAGGCCTTGCCGGTCAGGAGAGCCGGTCGATGACCCGGGCTTCAGTCTGGTTCTGCATCGAGTCCCACGCCTGTTTCAGCGTCTGCAGGACGTTGCCGATGAAGTCCTTGTCGGCGGCGGCCTTCTTGCCGACATAACCCTGGCCGCGGCGGTACATCTTCAGGCGGGCCAGCAGGTTCTGGTTGTTCTTGTCGAACTCTTCTTCACCGGCGTGGGGCGACAGGCAGTCGATCTGTACCTGCCCCGACTTGCTGATCCACAGGATATGGCTGTCGTGGGTGTCTTTCTTCGCTGCGAAAAGACGAGCCAATTCTTCGATGGTAGGTTGATTGTTCAGATTCATGTTCATGCCCCTTGACCAGTTTGGTGATCTTGCAAAGTTGATTCGCTAATACAGGTAGCCCATCGGTTAGTTGATCCCTGGCACCGAAACCAGGACGTCAGCGGTCGCCCGTGATAAGTACGGGGTCATGCGTCTGTTGCATGTAGTCGTGTTGAATAACTGCTACGCAATAGCGTCACAACGAAGAGAAACAGCGAAAACCGGGAGGCTCCTTGACGACTTTTTCAGGGTTCGCCACAAGCGACTTGAGAATTTTCGCCAGCGTTTCCCGTCCTTGTACTGGACGTTCAGGCCAGGTCAGCTTCTTCAATCTGCCTTGTGGGCAGCGTGTATCCGGAAAAAACAACTCGGCGGTCAGACGAGCTTGCTCAAGCGTGTTGCCAGTGCTCCCGATCGGGGAGACGTCTGCATCATGCAAAAGCCGAACGACGTCGTCAACGGTTTTGTAGTGATTATTTTTGGTCACTACATATTGTCGGACAAAGTCGTTTTGGAATGAGGAAAAGGGGCGCTCAGGCCATGGGGGCGGGGCTTTGGAAGCCGTAGACCGTGCAGGGGTAGCCGTCTATCACGCGTCGTTCGCAGGTGAACGCGCCGCCGCTCAGCGCCGGGATGGCCCCGGCCCAGAACCGCTGCGCCGGGCGGTTGGCGTCGATGTGGAAAATCTGCCATTGGCCGGGGATGCGGCTCAAGAGGTCAGAGACGACAAACTGCGCGACGCCTCGGCCACGCCAGCGCCGGCTGACGAAGAGATAGCCGAGGTTGTGCTCGGCGCCTTTGAGGTGCGTGTTGCCGTCCGCGCTGACGAAGCCCGCCAGTTCGTTGTCCGCCCGGATCAGGAAGGCCCGGGTGGCCGGGTGGCGCCAGTACTCGAGTGTCGGCCCGAGGGGGAAGAAACCATGTTCGGCGAGTTTCAGCGGCAACCATTCGCTGAAGTCGTACAGGTAGAACTGCATCAGGCTGTCGAGGGTGTCGTGGTCGTCGCGGTGGGCGGCGTGCAGTTCGATGCTGGGCATGGTGCGGGTTCCTGACAATCGCTACAGGAACTCTAGTGCGCGGTTTACGGTTTGGCGGCGGCTTTTGCGGTGCGTCTACCGGCGCCGGTGGTTTTGCGTCCGGTGCTCTTGCGTTTTTTCTTCCATGGCGCGGCGGCCTTGCCGGTCGGCGGCGGGCCGCTGATGGTCAGGTTCAGGCCGGCGCAGCGGGTGACCTGCTTGCTCATCCAGGCCGCCTGTTTGGTGACGAACGTTTCCAGGCTCATCTCGCCGCTCTGCACCATGTCCAGCGCCTGTTCCCAGATCGCCGTGGTGCCGGGGTCGGCGATGGCCCGCGGCACGGCGTCGATCAGGCTGAACGCCGCCGGTGTCGCCGACAGCGCCTTGCCGTTCTTCACCAGGTAACCGCGATCCAGCAGGCCCTGGATGATCGAGGCGCGGGTGGCTTCGGTGCCGATGCCGGTGGTGTCCTTGAGTTTCTGCTTGAGCAGCGGGTCCTCCACCAGTTTGGCGACGTTCTTCATGGCCTTGATCAGGTCGCCTTCGGTGTAGGGCTTGGGCGGCTGGGTCCACAGGTCCTTGAGCTTCACGTCCGCCACCGTGCAGTCGTCGCCCTGGCGCAGCGCCGGCAAGGTCTGCGGTGCCGGTGCCTCGCGCCCTTTGGCTGCCGCCAACGCTTCGGGCAGGGCGCGTTTCCAGCCGGGTTCGACGATCTGTTTGCCGACGGCGCGCAAGGCCTGGCCGGCGCAATCGAAATCCGCCTGGGTGCGGTCGTATTCGTGGTCGGGCAGGAACTGCGCCAGATACCGGGCGCGGATCAGGGTGTACACCGCGCGGTGCTTGCCGGTGAGCCGTTCGAGGTGTTTCGCCGCGGCGGTGGGGATGATGCCGTGGTGGGCGCTGACCTTGGCGTCGTTCCAGGCGCGGGAGCGGCGTTGCGGCTGCAGGTGGCCGTGCAGGGCTTCAAGGCTCGGGTCGGCCTGACGCAGCGCCGCCAGGATCCCCGGTGCCTCGGCGTGCTGGCTCAGGGGCAGGTAGCCGCAGTCGCTGCGCGGGTAGGTGATGACCTTGTAGGTTTCGTAGAGGGCCTGGGCGACGTCGAGGGTCTCCTGGGCGCCGAGGCCGAGCTTCTTCGAGCAGACTTCCTGCAAGGTGCCCAGGTCGAAGGGCAGGGGCGCCACTTCCCGCAGGCGTTCGGTGCGCAGCTTCACCACCCGGGCGCTGGCGGCGCTGCGGATCGCGTCGGCCGCCTGCTGCGCCAGCGCCTGGTTCAGGCAGCGGTCCTGGTCGTCGCAGGCATCGGACGGTGCGCGCCATTGGGCGGTGAACGGCAGGCCACCGTGCAGCAACTGCACGTCGATGGCCCAGTAGGGCACCGGCACGAAGTCCGCGATGCTGCGGTCGCGGTCCACCACCAGGCGCAGGGTCGGCGTCTGCACCCGGCCCACCGGCAACACGCCCTGATAGCCCGATTGGCGGCCGAGCAGGGTGAACAGACGGCTCATGTTCATGCCGATCAGCCAGTCGGCCCGCGAGCGGCCCAGCGCCGAGTGGTAGAGGCTGAAGGTCTCGGCCCCCGGCTTGAGGGCGGCCAGGGCCTTGCGGATCGAGGCTTCGTCCAGGGCCGACAGCCACAGGCGGCGGATCGGCCCGCGATAGCGGCAATGCTCCACCAGTTCGCGGGCGATCATTTCGCCCTCGCGGTCGGCGTCGGTGGCGATGACCAGTTCGCTGGCCTCGCCGAGCAGGCGCTTCACTGCCTTGTACTGGCTGGCGGTGCGCGGCTTGACGGTCATTTTCCAGCGGTCGGGGATGATCGGCAGGTCCGCCAGCACCCAGCGCTTGTAGCGGGCGTCGTAGGCGTCCGGCGGCGCGGTCTCCAGCAGGTGGCCGATGCACCAGGTCACCGTGACGTCCGTTCCCAGCCAGCAGCCGTCGCCCCGGCGCTTGGCGCCCAGCACGGCGGCGATGTCTTTCGCCTGGGAAGGTTTTTCGCAGAGGTACAGCCGCATGGACACCGTCGTCGATCAAAGTCCGAAGAGGCGCACAGGATGGCTGGAGTTGCGCGGATGGGCAACTTTTATCTGTATGGATGTACAGTTTCGGCGTTACCGAAGGTTTCGGCGGCCCTTGCGTTCCTGCCGGTCTTTGCTTAACTGGGCTATCAGATCGCCAGCGGCGTTTTCGGTGGCGTTCGTTTCGTTCGATGGCTGTGTGCTGCGGCGAATTCTCGAGACGAGACTCCGAATGAGTCAGGCGACGGACACTTCGTTTCTCGACGGTGTCCGGTCACTTCGGCGAGTGGCATCGAGAGGGCATTTGCATGACGCAGTTGGCCTACGACCCGAGCAACGCGACGTTGCTTTATCCTGAGCGCGAACATTCCTTGCTGTCGGGCGCGCCATGGCCCGACGAAACGGCCCTGGCGATGGAAATGTCCCGGCTGGCCTATGTGCGTGCCGAAGACAGCGACGTTCTCAGGGGAGCGCTCGACAGCACTTTGGTGTCGGCGGGTTTCAAGGCGGCCACGCTGTTTTTCGACCTGCCGACCGACAGTTACGGTTTTGCCACGGTCGATGGCGCCGGACTGGCGGTGCTGGCCTTTCGCGGCACGCAGATCGATCACCTCCAGGACTTCCTGACCAATGCCCAGATCAGGCTCGTCGAATGCCCCCTGATCGGAGACGGCCGTGTCCATCAAGGTTTCCTGCGGGGCGCCAGGGCGTTGTGGCCGCAGGTGAACGCCTGGCTGCAATCGCTGGCGGCGCCGCGTCCCCGTCTGCTGATCTGCGGCCACAGCCTGGGCGGTGCCTTGGCCACCTTGCTGGCGCACCGGGCGAATGCCGACAGCCTGACGACCATCGGCTGCCCCATGGTCGGCGACGAGCGCTTTGCCGATGCCCTGGAGTCCCGGGCATCGCTGCGGATCATCCGCGTGGTCAATTGCTGCGACGGGGTGCCGACCCTTCCAGGCCATTTTTTCGATTACGCGCACGTGGCGGCGGCCATTCACATCGACCGTCACGGCCAGCGACTCGATGCACCGACCTACGACGAACTGCGTGAGGACCGCAAGATCGCCAGCGCGCAGTACCCGGCGATATTCCTGCGTGATCCGTTCGGCAATGCGGCCCTGCGCCGACTGGCCGATCACGCCCCGCACAACTACATCCGTGCCTTTTGGCCTTAGGAGCTGCAATGGCCTATCTGATGGCTCGTCCCCTGCTGGGCGCCCTCAATGAAATCAAATTGTGGGTGGGCGTGTTCGGGGTCGCCAACGCACCGACGACCGTGGACTTTTCCATCGACTCGGTGCCGTTCGTACCGAAGGTCGCGGGTGTGTTCTCACCGATCCGCGACCGGGAGGCCGGCAGGCCCCATTCCAATTACCAGGCCGTCTTCACCTTCCAGGCACGGGGCTTCAGTCAGGAGCATCGCATCCGGATCAGCGCCGGCGGCGGTCTCGAACCGTACTTCTTACGGGTGACGTCACTGCCCGCCAGCGTCCCTGAAAGGCTCAAAGGCAGTTTCAAGATTCTGCTCGCCTCGTGCTACTGCTCGGTGACCGACGGGGTGGACGTCGGCCGCTTCATTCAAGGCCTGAAGGTCAAGCCGGACATGGCGCTGTTTGCCGGCGACCAGGTCTACCTCGACGCCCCTGCCTGGGAACACCTGCCGCAGACGGAGGATGCCCTGCGCCAGGCCTTATCGGACAAGTACCGGCGCAACTGGCTGTCGGAAATGACCGGCGGGGTCGGCCTGCAGCAGGGGCTGAGCAAGGCGCCGGCCTATTGTCTGCCCGATGACCATGAGTTCTGGAACAACTATCCGTGGAGCCAGTTCTGGAAGGACGGCACACAGACCGCGCCGACACCGTCGGGTGCCGTCAACCTCTGGGCCGAAGCGGCCCGGGACCTTTATGCCGACTATCAACAAGGCGGCACCGACCCGGCGGCGAAAACCAGCTTCCGCCTGGACATCGAACCGCTGTCCATGCTGTTTCTCGACATGCGCAGCCAGCGCCTGGCCGATTTCAAGCATCCCCAGGGCTTGATGCCGGCGCAGGCCGAGGCCGACTTCAAGTCGTGGGCGAATGGCTTGATCAATTCGCAGCAAAAGGGTCAGCCGAGAATCGGCGTGCTGGCTTCCGGACAAACGCTGTCGGCCTCGGCCGCGTTCCTGGACGAGATCGGCGATGCCGAGCTGGCCAACTACGAAACCCAGTACCGGATGATCATCGACACCTTGGACCTGTTGGGACAGCACGGCATCCAGGTGGTGTTCCTCACCGGCGACGTGCACTGGAGCCGGGTGATGCAGGCCAGCAACACGAAGACCTCGCGCACCTGCCTGACCGAGGTGATCTGCTCGCCCACCAGCCTGGTGCCGACACCGGTGGTGGATCAGTTGAAGAAGGCGGGCAACGTTCTGCGGGGGGTGATCGGCAACCGCCAGCAATGGCCGCTGCATGCCGACCCCGAAGACGCGCCGGCCTTTTTCGGCGGCAAGGCGTTCCGTTCGGTCGAGCCTGTGCGGCCGCAAGGCTGGCGGGGCAACCATGTCGCGCTGGTGGAATTTGCCCGCTCGGGGTTCGGCGTGGAACTGAAGGTCACCTACTACCCGATCACCGCACCACCCACACCGGAGTCGTCCGCCGGCCCTTTCACATTGCTCAATGCCTGACGCCACTGTTCATGGAGAACCGACATGCCCGTCAAATTCACAGAGGTCGCGCGGCCCAACCCGCAGATCAGCACCCTCAAGCGCAAGACCAAGGAAGACAACGTCGGCTGGCTGGAGCGCGCCGTCGGCGAGCTGGCGGACAAGAAGAATCCCGACCAGTCCTATGTGCTGCTGGCCGGCGCCAACGACACGATGGCCTGGCGCTTGCGCACCGGCCAGTCGCACCTGCGCTTTGACCTGCTGCCGTCCTACTGGTCGACATCGGCCTTCCTGAAGCTGTCGTCCAAGGGCGTGGCGCACTCGACGATTCTGCACGTGCCGTTGTTCCAGCCCGAAGGCGGTGTGTTCGCCACCGAGCGCAACGGTGTGGTGGAGTCCCCGGTGCAACTGCTGGAGGACGAGGGCCGCTGGAAAAACATCGCCGTGATCGCCTGGCCACGCTCGCAGGATGACGTGCTGAGCAAGCGCGAGCTGTTCGAGAAGGGCCGGGCCTATGTCGATGCGCTGGAGCACGTCGTGCGTTGGCTGGCGTTCTCCTGGGGCGTGGCGCGCACGCCCAACCCGATTCACGACGGCATCGGGCTGCCGTCGGCCTGCATGCTGGAGACCCTGTACGCGGCCACCGGCCTGGACCTTACGCCCGGTCTTGAGTCGCGCGCCTCCAGCCCCGAGGCGATCTGGGCGACGGCGATGTACTGGTACGAATACTTCACCAAGAACAATGTTGCGCCGCCCAAGGGCCGGTACACCGCGCCGCACGACTACAACATCCACGATGGCAAGTGAGACGACGGCAACTGAGGTGAAGGGAAGAGCGGGGACGCGGGCAGGACTATCGAGAAATTGATTGGCGCCCTGTTTCGGGCTGTGTCAGGTTCACCGCGCCTGCCGTTTCGCGACGGCAGGGGCGAGTGACAGGACGGTCTCGCCGGAGATCGCCGTGGTCTGTCGGACACCGACCATTTTGAAACAAGGACGTACACCATGCCTCAAGCCTCTTCCCAGGCCAGCAACGCCTTTACCGAAATCGACACCTTCCGCCACCTGTACGACCGCGGCGACGGTCAGGTCAACGGCAAACCGTCGTTCACCGCCGACCAGGCCGCCGCCGAGATCCTGCGCAAGGGCATGTCCTGGCAGGACAAGAACGGCGACGGCAAGATCGACCTCAGCTACACCTTCCTGACCGACAAGCCTGCCAACTACAACCCGAAACTGGGCAACTTCGGCGAGTTCAGCGCCCTGCAGAAAGCCCAGGCCGTGCTCGCCATGCAATCCTGGGCCGACGTGGCCAACGTCACCTTCACCGAAGGCAACGGCGGCGACGGCCACATGACGTTCGGCAACTACGACGTCAGCACCGGCGGCGCGGCGTTCGCCTACCTGCCACAGGGCAGCAGCTACGACGGCCAGTCCTGGTACCTGATCAACGACCAGTATCAGGTCAACAAGACCCCGGGCACCAACAACTACGGGCGCCAGACCCTGACCCACGAAATCGGCCACACCCTCGGCCTGTCGCACCCCGGCGCCTACAACGCCGGCAACGGCAACCCGACCTACGGCGACGCCAAGTACGCCGAAGACACCCGCGGCTACAGCCTCATGAGCTACTGGAGCGAAAGCAACACCGCCCAGAACTTCAGCAAGGACGGCAGCGGCGCCTATGCTTCGGCGCCGTTGCTGGACGACATCGTGGCGGTGCAGAAGCTCTACGGCGCCAACCTGCAGACCCGTGCCGACGATACCGTCTACGGCTTCAACTCCAACGCCGAGCGCGACTTCTACAGCGCCACCTCCAACAGCTCCAAAGTGGTGTTCTCGGTGTGGGACGGCGGCGGCAACGACACCCTGGACTTCTCCGGCTTCAGCCACAACCAGAAGATCAACCTCAATGAAGGTTCGTTCTCCGACGTCGGCGGCCTGGTGGGCAACGTGTCCATCGCCTATGGCGTGACCCTGGAAAACGCCATCGGCGGCTCGGGCAACGACCTGCTGATCGGCAACGCGGCGGCCAACGAACTGGTGGGCGGCGCCGGCAACGACCTGATCTACGGCGCCGGCGGCGGCGACACGCTGTGGGGCGGGGAAGGGGCCGACACCTTCGTGTTCGGCGCGGCCAGCGACTCGACCATGACCGCGCCGGACTGGATCATGGATTTCACCAGCGGCCTGGACAAGATCGACCTGTCGGGCATCGCCGGCTTCGCCTCCGGCGCGGCCACGCTGAACTTCGTGAGCGGCTTCACCGGCCATGCCGGCGATGCGATCCTCACCTACTTCGCGCAGACCAACCAGACCAGCCTGATGATCGACCTGACCGGCCAGGGTTCGGTGGACTTCGCCGTGGGCGTGGTGGGGCAGGCGGCGGCAAGCGACATCGTCGCGTGACCTGAGCCCTCCCAAGTCTGGCAATCGGGCTTCCTGTGGCGAGGGAGCTCGCTCCCGCTCGGCGGCGCAGCCGTCGTGCAGCCCGCAGATGCGATATACCTGATGTATCGCGATTGCAGGTTAGGGGTTGCTTCGCAACCCGGCGGGAGCAAGCTCCCTCGCCACGGGCAAGCTTGCTTGCCTCACGACCCAGGAGAGACCGATGAAACGTCCAGGCCCCAGCCCCGTCATCTCCCTCGAAGAGCTTTCCGGTTGCCTGCTGGTGAAATTCCACGGCATCCAGGTGGCCGCATCCTCCCACGTGCTGATCCTCAACGAAGCCAATTACCCGCCGGTGTACTACGTCCCCCGCGAAGACATCGACGAGAAATACTTCGCCCGCACCGACCACACCAGCTACTGCCCGTACAAGGGCGACGCCAACTACTTCAGCCTGCAGGTGCCCGGCCATGAAGGCGCCAATGCGGTGTGGACCTACGAGCACCCCAAGGTGTCGGTGGCGGCGATCCGCGACTATGTGGCGTTCTATCCCGATCAGGTGAAGTTCGAGGTGATCGCCGCCGACCTTTGATGTTGCCAAGGAAAGAATCGGTGACTGCCTGTGGTGGGACGCCTGCTGGCTGTGAGCCCTGACACCGATCCGCTCTTGTGGCGAGGGAGCTCGCTCCCGCTGGGCTGCGCAGCAGCCCCCCCGCCATCTGCCAGACACACCGCAGTCTCAGATTTTGCGACGGCTGCGCCGCCGAGCGGGAGCAAGCTCCCTCGCCACAGATCGAGGGGAAGCAGTTCCCTCGCCACAAATTGAGGGGAAGCAGCTCCCTCACCACAAATTGAGGAGGGCAGCGCTCTCATCACAGAGATTGAATCGGAAAGTTCCTACGGTTGACTCAGATCCGGCTCGTGAAACCGGGCGCTAGCCTGATTGGGACACTCATCCCAAGGAACGCAAAGCGATGCCTGTACGCCCCAACTCACACCGACTGCGCCAAGGCCGGTGCTCCGAAAACGGACGCGCCTATCTCGTCACGGCTGCCGTCTATCGGCGGCGAAGGATCTTCGAGGATTGGCGGTTGGGACGGCTGTTGGTGGCCGAGCTTCGCCGATGCCATGATCACGGTGCGGTCAATTCGATGGCCTGGGGCGTCATGCCCGATCATTTTCACTGGCTGTTCCAACTGGAGCACGGCAGGGTGGAGCGCGTCATGCAGCAGGTCAAATCCCGTAGCACGCTCACGATCAACCGTGCATTGCAGGAGCGCGGGGCGTTCTGGCAAAGCGGTTATCACGACCGTGCCATCCGCGATGGACAAGAGCTTCAGCCATTTGCCCGATACATCGTGGCCAATCCTTTGCGGGCAGGCTTGGTTGACAGGATCGGAGACTACCCGCTGTGGGATGCCTGCTGGCTGTGAGCCCCGACACCGATACAGGTTGCGACTGTGGCGAGGGAGCTTGCTCCCGCTGGGGTGCGTAGCAGCCCCCTCCGTCTGCCAGGCACACCGCGGTCTCAGGTTTTGCGACGGCTGCGCCGCCGAGCGGGAGCAAGCTCCCTCGCCACAAGATAGAGGGGGCAGATCCTTCACCACACATTGAGGGGGGCAGATCCTTCACCACAAATCGAGCGGGAGCGAGCCCACCGCAAATCGTGGCCAGTCCCTCACCACAAGCGGGTTTCAGGTGATGCTCAGTTCTTGTTCAAGTCAATGTTCTTGGTCTCCCGCAGGCACAGCATCCCCACCACCAGGCTCACCCCGGTGATCAGCACCGGATACCACAAGCCGTAGAAGATGTCCCCGGTGTACACCACCAGCGCAAACGACACGGTCGGCAGGAAGCCGCCGAACCAGCCGTTGCCGATGTGGTAGGGCAACGACATCGAGGTGTAGCGGATGCGGGTCGGGAACAGCTCGACCATCAGCGCCGCCAGGGGGCCGTAGCACATGGCCGAGATGATGATCAGCGCCACGATCAGGGCGACGATCATCGGTTTGTTGATCTGCTGCATGTCGGCCTGCTGCGGGTAGCCGGCCAGGGTCACGGCGCCGCGCAGGGCGGCTTCGTCGAAGCCGTCGAGCTTGACGTCGCCGACGCTGACCTGCACGCCGCTGCCGGCCGGCAGGGCTTCGCTGTTGTAGGGCAGGCCCTGCTTGACCAGGAAGGTCTTGACCTTGTCGCACGGGCTGTCGAATTTGGCCTTGCCCACCGGATCGAACTGGAAGGTGCAGGTGGCCGGGTCGGCGGACACGGTGATCGGCGCCTGGCGGCTGGCCTGGTCGATGGCCGGGTTGGCGTAGTGGGCCAGGGACTTGAAGATCGGGAAGTACAGCGCCGTGGCCAGCAGCAGGCCGATCATCAGCACCGGTTTGCGCCCGACCTTGTCCGACAGCCAGCCGAAGAGGATGAAGAACGGCGCGCCGATCACCACGCTGACGATCAGCAGGCTGTTGGCCACCGCCGCGTCCATCTTCAGGAACTGGGTGAGGAAGAACAGCACGTAGAACTGTGCCGCGTAGAAGGTCACCGCCTGCCCGGCGTTGATGCTGAACAGGGCGGTCAGCACCACCTTGAGGTTTTCCCACTTGCCGAACGACTCGCGGATCGGCGCCTTGCAGGTCTTGCCTTCCTCTTTCATCTTCAGGTACGCGGGCGACTCGTGCAGGCTCAGGCGGATCCAGGTGGAAATGCCCAGCAGCACGATCGACAGCAGGAACGGAATGCGCCAGCCCCACACCTCGAACTGATCGCCGGTGAAGTAGCGGCAGCCGAGCACCACCAGCAGCGACAGCAGCAGGCCGAGGGTGGCGGTGGACTGAATCCAACTGGTGTGGAACCCGCGCTTGCCGATGGGGGCGTGCTCCGCCACGTAGGTCGCGGCGCCGCCGTACTCGCCGCCCAGGGCCAGGCCCTGGAGCATGCGCAGCACCACCAGGATGATCGGCGCAGCGATGCCGATGCTGGCGTAGGTCGGCAGCAGGCCCACGGCGAACGTCGCCACGCCCATCAGGATGATCGTCGCCAGGAAGGTGTACTTGCGCCCGATCATGTCCCCCAGCCGACCGAACACCAGCGCTCCGAACGGCCGCACGATGAAGCCTGCGGCGAACGCCATCAGCGCGAAGATGAACGCCGTGGTCTCGTTGACCCCGGCGAAGAACTGCTTGCTGATCACCGCCGCCAGGGCGCCGTAGAGGAAGAAGTCATACCACTCGAACACCGTCCCCAGGGACGAGGCGAAGATGACCTTGCGGGTATCGGGGGTGGTCTCCGTGGCGCCCACGGCGTCCAGCGGCTGAACGTGTTCTGACATATCGGTATCCCTCACAGTGATTGTTTTTGTTGTTTCCACTGGTATTGCGTGTCCGGATGAAGCGCGATGTCTGTGAAGCGGGTGCAGCGTCCCCTGTGGGAGCCAGCCTGCTGGCGATAGCGGTATTTCAGGAGATCGCCAGCAGGCTGGCTCCCACAAGATCTGGGGCGACGGTCGGTGAAAGGATCAGCTGCGCCGCCTTCTCGGCAATCATCAGCGTAGGCGAACAGGTGTTGCCCGAGGTGATGCGCGGCATGATCGACGCATCGGCGATGCGCAGGCCCGGCACGCCGTGCACGCGCAACTGCGCGTCCACCACCGCGTCCGCACCGTGGCCCATGCGGCAGGTGCCCACCGGATGGAAAATCGTCGTGCCGATCTTCGCGGCCGCCTCGTGCAACTCCTCTTCCGTCTGCAGGCCGGCGCCGGGCAGGTACTCCACCGGGTTGAACGCGCGCAGGGCCGGGGCGCTGACGATGCGCCGGGTCAGGCGGATCGCGTCGGCGGCCACGCGCAGGTCTTCGGGATGGCTGAGGTAACCGGGCTCGATCAGCGGCGCCACCTGCGGATCCGCCGAGCGGATCTCCACCCGGCCACGGCTCTGCGGACGCAGGTCGCACACCGAGGCGGTGAAGGCGGGGAAGGGGTGCAGCGGTTCGCCGAAGCGCTCCAGCGACAGCGGCTGCACGTGGTATTGAAGGTTGGCCGAGGTCTGCTCCGGCCCCGAGCGGGCGAACGCGCCCAACTGGCTCGGCGCCATCGACAGCGGCCCGCTGCGGTCATACAGGTAGCGCAGGCCCATGCCCAGCTTGCCCCATGGGCTGGCGGCGATCTGGTTGAGGGTGCGGGCGTTCTCCAGCTTGTAGATCAACCGCAGTTGCAGGTGATCCTGCAGATTGCCGCCCACGCCCGGCAGCTCATGGGCGACGCCGATGCCGAGGCGCTCCAGCAACGCCCGCGGGCCGATCCCGGAACGCTGCAGAATGTTCGGCGACCCCACGGCGCCGGCGCACAGCACGATCTCCTTGCGCGCCTTGAACGCCTTCGCCTGGCCTTGCCAGCGTGCGCTGACCTTATTCGCCCGGCCGCCCTCGAACAGCACCCGGTCCACCTCGACCCCGGTCAGCACCGTCAGGTTGGCTCGGTCCCGGATCGGCTTCAGAAACGCCTTGGCCGCATTCCAGCGCACCCCGGCCTTCTGGTTGACCTGGAAATAGCCGCAGCCCTCGTTGTCGCCCTGGTTGAAGTCGTCGGTGCGGGCAATGCCGCTTTGCTCGGCCGCCTCGCGGAACGCGTCCAGGATCGGCCACGACAGGCGCTGCTGCTCCACCCGCCATTCGCCCTGGTCGCCATGGAACTCGGCGGCGCCGACAAAGTGGTTTTCGCTCTGCTTGAACAGCGGCAGCACGTCGCGCCAGGCCCAGCCCGGGTTGCCCTCGGCGGCCCAGCCGTCGTAGTCGCCGGCCTGGCCGCGCATGTAGATCATGCCGTTGATCGAGGAACAGCCGCCCAGCACCTTGCCGCGCGGGTAGCTCAGCGCGCGGCCGTTGAGGCCGGGTTGCGCCTCGGTCTTGAAGCACCAGTCGGTGCGCGGGTTGCCGATGCAGAACAGGTAACCCACGGGGATGTGGATCCAGGGATAGTTGTCGCGCCCGCCGGCCTCCAGCAGCAGGACGCGGTGCCGGGCATCGGCCGACAGCCGATTGGCCAGCAGGCAGCCGGCAGGACCGGCGCCGACCACGATGTAGTCGTACTCATCAAGGGAAGTCTGCATTCCCTGACCTCGCTTCTTGTTTTTGTTGTCGATCATCCTAGTTGTTAGCTTTCGTCAAAAGAATGTTAGTTTTTGCGCAGCCGCTGTGCGTTTTCAAACAGCGCCCCTCCCGCGTAGCCAACAAGGACAAGCGATGTTCGACTGGAATGACCTGCGCTTCTTTCTGGAGCTGCAACGCAGCGGCCGCCTGCTCACCGCCGCCCGCCGGCTCAACACCACCCACGCCACCGTCGCCCGGCACATCGAGGCCATCGAGAAGAGCCTGGGCACCGCGCTGTTCGTCCAGCACGCCCAGGGCTACGAAATGACTCCGGCGGGGGAGGCGCTGCTCAAGCACGCCGAGGCCATGGAAAACGTCGCGCTGCTGGCCCAGGAAGAAATCACCCAATCCACCGCGCCGCTGGGCAAGATCCGCGTCGGCGTCACCGAGGGCCTGGGCATCATGTTCCTGGCCAGCCGCATGGGCGGGCTGTTCGAGCGGTATCCGGGGCTGGAGGTGGAACTGGTGGCCGTGCCGCGCTTCGTCAGCATCCTCAACCGCGAGGCGGAAATCAGCATCCACCTGGAACGCCCGGCGGCCGACATGCTCGTCACCCGCAAACTCACCGACTACCGCCTCGCGCTCTACGCCAGCCGCGCCTACCTCGACGGCGCACCGCCGCTGCGCAGCCGCGAAGACCTCGGCCGCCACGCGTGGATCGGCTACGTCGGCGATTTGCTGTTCAGCCAGGAACTGATGTTCCTCAACAGCTTCTGCCGCAACCCCCGTGTGGTGTTCCACAGCACCAGCGTGATCGCCCAGCAGCAGGCGGCGCGCTCGGGGCTGGGGATCGCCGTGCTGCCGTGCTACATGGCCGCGTCCGACCCGGAGCTGGTGCCGCTGCTGCCGGACGAAAGCATTGAGCGCAGCTACTGGATCAGCACGCGGCGAGAGCTGCACAAGTCGGTGCGGCTAAGGGTGGTCTGGGATTACGTGGTGAGCCTGTGCGAGGCGGAGCGGGGGTTGTTGCAGGGCTGAATAGACACAGAACATTGCAGGTCTGCATAGACACAGCACATGGCCTCTGTGGCGAGGGAGCTTGCTCCCGCTGGGGTGCGAAGCGCCCCCAAAAGCGAGGCCTGCACAGCACGCCCGGCCCTTCGAAAGTCGCTCAAGCGATTGCGCATCAGGGCCTAGGGGCAAAATCGCCGACGCTCTGGGAGTTCCCGAACGTTAACGTCACTTTGTTATTGGCTCCCGGCTGCCACACCACGTTCTTGTCGTCCTTGTCTTTCTCGCTGCGGACGATGCACTTCCACTCCAACTCGTCGCCAGGTTTGGAGCCGTCGATGTAGTGGGTTCCCGTCCAGTCGTTGATTTTGGGGTTGCCGTTCTTCATTGAGTTGGGAATGAGGGTCAGCGGTTTGGCATCCGCCGGCTTCCAGTTCCCCAGATCCGGGAGGTTGCCGACGGCGTAGACGCTGTAGCCCGGTTCTGTCGGGCTGTTCACGCACTTGAAGACCACGGGAAGTTTGTAGGTCAGCTGTATGTCTTGGCCGCTCGCGAATCCGGGCGCAGCCGCCAGGGCGAACACGCCGAGAGGCAACAGGCAACGAGTCAAGTCCATGGTGGCGACCTCCAGTGGTTCTGGTGTCGCCAACGTAGCGCCGTCACGGCCAGAAGTGACCTGACAGAAATGACAGTCTTTTAGACCGCTTTGCGATACCGTCAAGTGCGGTTTGTGCGGATGGACAAACCGCTGCTGGACGGCCCGAGGGTCTTGGCCTTCACTCTGTGGCACGGCAAGGCGCGCCCCTTCGGCGCTCCGCCGTCCACAGGGAGCCCGCACCATGAGCGAAGACACAAAGACCAAAGGCCCGGCCTCGTACTTCCCGTCCATCGAGAAAAAGTACGGCCAGCCCATCAGCCACTGGCTCGGCCTGTTGGCCTCCGTCAGCGGCAAGAAACACATGGAGCTGGTCGCCTGGCTCAAAACCGAACACGGCCTGGGCCATGGCCACGCCAACGCATTGGTCGCCCACCACCTGGCGCAGGGCAAGTAACGGCAGACGTTCCGGCCTTGCTCAATAAATGACAGGATCTATAGTTGGGTGGTGGCCATGTAATGCCACCCCCCATGAACCCTGCGCACAACACAAGGAGACCTGTGATGGGCACGGAAAGTCTGATTTCGCTGATTGGTTTCGTACTGGGCATGAGCGTCGCGACCGAACGGCTGGTTGAAATCGTGAAAGGATTCATTCCGATCCTGAACCAGACGAGTGATGATCCCAAGGCGGAGGGCAGGCGTCGCTCCTACCTCCAGATACTGGCGGTCGCCGGCGGTGTGGTCACCGTGCTGCTGTCGCGTGCCGCAATCCCGGAAGACATTCCTTTTTTTCTGCACAGTGACTTCGGCGTCGTTTGCCTAGGCCTGTTGGCCAGCGGCGGATCCGGTTTTTGGAACGCCGCCCTGACCTACGCCAACCAGGCCAAGGAACTGAAGAAAGTCGCGGTCAAGCAGGCCCAGGAAACGCCGGTGGTCGCGCCGGTTGCGGCTGTTGCCGCTGTCGTTCCGGTCGTGCCGGCCGCAGGTCAGGTGTAACCCTCGCAATGCCTCTCGCAAGGCCGGCTCCTTTCGCCCGGAGGGGGCCGGTTTCAAGCTGAAACGAATGCGGTCGGCCGCCTCAGGCGCCGTTGCCCAGCAACCGGCTCAATGCCTCCAGCTCGCCTTTCTCCACATCGGACACCAGCACGAAACGCAGGTGGTCCGCCTGCCACGACACCACGTTGAAGCCGCGGATCGTCTGCACCTGCTGCGGCTGATCGGCCCCCGGCGTGGGCAGGATGAACACATTGATCACATGCTTGGCCCGGCCATAGGTCAGGGCTGCTGCCGTCTGGTGTTGCAGGTAGTCCAGCCGCCCGCCCAGCAGCGGGAAGCCTTGCGCCGTGTAGTCGGCCACCGGCGGCGAGAAGTCGAGCTTGCCGGTGAACCAGGGCTTCACGGTGTGGCGGTCGGAGGACACCACATCGTTCAGGTGCCCGCCCATCAGCGAGCGCACGTGGCTGGAGACCGCCTCGTCCATCAGCGGCTGTTCGCCGCCCGGCGTCGCCACGTAAAGCACCACCGCCAGGGCCAATGCGGCGGCGGAAAACGCCGGCGCGAACCATGAGCGCCAGCGCCCGGCGGTGCGCGGGGCCGGTGCCGTCGTCGCCAACACACTGGCCGCCAATCCGGGCGGCGCCGGGTAATAGGCCGCGTGGCGCTTCACGGCAGTCTTCAGCGATCGGTACTCGTCATGCAACTGCGCGCACCCGACGCACGTGGCCAGGTGCGCCGCGACCTGCGCCGCTGCCGCCGGGTCGAGTGCCTGATCCAGGTAACCGTGCAGCTGGGTGCGGCAAACCGTGCAGTCGAATTCATTCATGATCGTGCAACTTCAGCAGTTCGAGCTTGAGCAGGGCGCGGGCCCGGGCGAGCCGCGACATGACGGTGCCGATGGGAATGTCCACCACCAGGGCGATGTCCTTGTAGGGCATGTCTTCCAGCTCCTTCAGCACGATCACCTCGCGATAGGCCGGCGGCAGGGCGCACAGCGCCTGCTGGAGCAACGCCGCGTTTTCCGTGTGGATGGCCGCAAGCTCCGGGCCCTGCTGGTGGGCGGGCGCCGTTTCGTCGGCGCTCAGGTCGTCATCGATGGCCACCCAGCGGTGCCCGGCCGACGCCTTGAGCCAGGTGTAGCTTTCGTTGCGCACGATGGTCAGGAACCACGCCTTGGCGCTGCCCTCGGCGAAGCGCTGCAAAAACCGGAAGGCGCGCAAGGCGCTTTCCTGCACGACGTCGCGCGCGGCGCTGTCGTTGCCGGTGAGCCAGCGCGCGAGGTTATAGGCGGCGTCCAGATGGGGCGCAATCAGTTCCTCGAATCGCGTCATAGTGATTCCCGCACCGTCACACCCCTATAACCGTGATGCTTCGCTTTTTATTCCCTGAAAAGAATTTGTTTTTCGGCGCGGAATAAACCCGCGCCCCGAAAGGTTCATTCCCTGTCGGCTACATCACTGTAGCCCGCCAGCGAGGACACACCGATGGACATTCGATCAAAACATTCCCGGCGCACCGACGGTCCGGCCAACCCCGACCGCCGCACACTGCTCAAATGCTCGGCGTGGGCCGGCGCCGGGGTGCTCTGGGCCCTGAGCGGCGGCGTTCCCCGGGCGTTCGCGCTGGACGCGGCGGGCAACGTCAGCGACCCCAAGGCCCTGGACAGCACCTTTCACTTCGTGCAGATCAGCGACTCGCACATCGGCTTCAACAAGGAAGCCAACCCGGAGCCGGCCAAGACCCTGCAAGCGGCCATCGACAAAGTCGTCGCGCTGCCCAAGCGGCCCGCGCTGATCCTGCACACCGGCGACATCACGCACCTGTCCAAGGCCGAAGAGTTCGACACCGCCGCGCAGTTGCTCAAAGGCCTGCCGTCCCCCGTGCATTACGTGCCGGGCGAGCACGACACCCTCGACGAGGGCGGCGGCAAGCTTTACCTGGAACGCTACGGCAAGGGCACCCAGGGCAACGGCTGGTACAGCTTCGACGACCACGGCGTGCACTTCATCGCGCTGGTCAACGTGTTCAACTTCCAGGCCGGCCACGAAGCCAACCTCGGCGCCGAGCAACTGGCCTGGCTGGCCGACGACCTGCGGGCCGTGACCAGCAGCACGCCCGTCGTGGTGTTCACCCACATTCCGCTGTGGACGATCTACCAGCCCTGGGGCTGGGGCACCGAGGACGGCGACCAGGCCATCGCGATGCTGCGCAAGTACGGCTCGGTCACGGTGCTGAACGGGCACATCCACCAGGTCATCCAGAAGGTCGAAGGCAACATCACCTTCCACACCGCCCGCGGCACGGCGTACCCGCAGCCGGCACCGGGCGCGGCGCCGTCGCCGGGGCCGATGACCGTCGCCGCCGACCAGTTGCGCAATTACCTGGGCCTCACCGACGTGCGGGCGACCCAGGGCGAACACCCGTTGGCGCTGATCGACTCGACGCTGGTCTAGGGGAGGGCAGGCAAATGAAAACGCGACTGTTGGCCGTGGTGGGCCTGATGCTGTCGATGCCGGCGTGGGCGCAGGACGTGAAGATCGACATCAAGGAGTTCATGTTCGGCCCCAAGGACCTGACCGTGGCGGTGGGCACCAAAGTGACGTGGGTGAACGACGACCAGATCCCCCACACCGTGGCGGAAACCCACAAGGCGTTCCGCTCGGGGGCGCTGGACACCGATGACACGTTTTCCTGGGTGTTCGAGACGCCCGGCGAGTTCGACTACTTCTGCGTGCTGCACCCGCAGATGATCGGCAAGATCGTGGTGACCCAATGAGCACCCGCCCAAGCGTGCCCCGCACGGTGGCCTGCGGTGAAGGCGTGGCCCTGCGGGGCCACGCTTTTGCCTGGCTCGTTTCGCCCGGAGGGGGCCTGGTTTCACGTTGAAGCGGTTCGGTTTGCGGCCCGTTTCAACAGCCGCCGGCGCTGCTGTTTAAGCGACGCATCCGGTCATGGGTCAATGCCCACGATGCCTTGCGTCATGGCCTACGCGTGGGCCAGAATCCGCCGGCTTGTGCGGCTGGGGTGCGGGTTTTATCGTTTTCGGGTCACTGGGAAACAGTGATCGGGTTTGGTAGCCCGGATTAACTAGTCGCATTGCGTCACCCCCTCCAGACTCGCTGAAAGTCTGCGTTTTATGGTGGCCATGCGCAGGGCACCTTCGGGTGCGCCGGGTTCCTAGTTACCGGTCTACCAACCCGCGTATTGGCCGCCACCTTCGTTTGGTAGCGAGGGTGAAGGCTCCTTTCACCAATTAGGAGATTCACCATGATCAAACCAACACCCAATCCGCCCATCACCGATCCGGCATCCCCCTACGAATCCATCGATTCCAGAAAACTCAACGAAGCCGCCGAACGCGCCCTCGACCACTACCTCAACCCAGCCCCACCCATCATGGCCAGCGCCTGGGCCGCCGAACCCATGTACCTGCCCAACCCGGCCTACGACACCGAATCCCTGCTGGCCAACGCCAGCGAAAACCTCGGCGCCGCCTCCGAAATGCTCCACAACTTCGCCGCCGTGCTGGACGCCGGCCACCGCCGCACCGCGATCGGCATCGCGCAGTTGGTGATGCTGGGGGAAGTGGCGGTGGGGCAGGCGTTGGATAACGTCGAGCCGAGGGGGTAGGGCTGACGCGTTTTGCGATGACGGTGGGGCCTGCCTCTGATGGCTTGGGTTGCAGGCCCCTCTGTCCTACCATCGGCACATCGACAGAACGGAGGTTGATATGGACAGTGGTCAGGGCAAACGAATCATCGTCGTGGGCGCAGGCATCGTCGGCGCATCGCTGGCGTATCACTTGGCCCGGCACGGTGCGCAGGTCACCGTGGTCGAGGCCGAAGAGATCGCCTCGGGCGTGACCGGCCGCTCCTTCGCCTGGATCAACACCTCGCACCCCGAACCCGACCCGATTGCGCCACTGCGCAGGGCTGCCATCGAGGAATACCGCCGGCTCGAAACCCAGGTGCCGGACCTGAACATACGCTGGACGGGCGCCTTGTCTTACGGCACGGCGGCGGGCGACGCACCGCCGGCCAACCGGGTGACCCGTTCGCAGATCCTCGACCTTGAACCCAACCTCAAGAACCCGCCTCAATCCGCCGGGTACGCGGCGCAAGAAGGCGCGCTGGACGCCGTGGCCGCCTCGCACGCACTGATCGCGGGCGCCGAGGCACACGGAGCGAACATCCTCACCCAGACGCGCGTGCTCGGTTTCGTGACCCAGGCCGAAAGGGTGACCGCCGTCGAAACCACCCAAGGCACGCTTCACGCCGATGTCATCGTATTGGCCGCCGGCACAGCCACCGCGAAGCTGACAGAAAGGCTCGGCGCGCCCCTGCCCATCAACGCCTCGCCCGCCATTTTCATCCGCTACAGCGCACCGCCCAACCTCGTTCACACCCTCATCTCCAGCCCCGACATGGAAGTGCGGCAAAGCGCGGACGGCGCGCTGCTGGCGGCAGAGGATTACCTGGACGACACCGCACAAAACCAACCGGCAGCGATCGCCCGTCGAACGGCCCTGGCCATCCAGAATGCACTCCATGGGGCGGAGTCCCTTGAACCGGAGTGGGCCTGCATCGGCCTCAGGCCCATGCCGGCCGATGGCGTTCCCGTCATTGGTTATCTGCCCAATGTGGGCGGTGTTTATGTGTGCGCCATGCACCCTGGGGTTGTGTTGGCGGCGGTGGTGGGGCGGCTTGTCAGTGAGGAAATTGTGGGTGGGAGGGTGGCCGGTGAGCTTGGGCCTTGTCGGCCGGATCGGTTTTTCCGGGCTTAGTGGGGGGCTGGCAGGTCTCGGACAAATCCTAGAACCGGGACGGCGGCTCATTCCCCGCTTTGATCTGGGAAAAGACAGCGTCGGGATCCGCCTGGCACCAATACCTGAACAGCAGCGAAGGTTCGGCATCCGCAAAAAATTGACCGACAGTGCGCTCGGCCGGGACAACCCATTGAGGGGTGGGCCATTGCTGAGCAAAAACACCGATGGGTTTGCCGGATGAACAAATGATCCAGGTCGCCTGTTCGCCGCTGATGCCGGGAAGGTAGCCGATGCCTCGTATCGCTTCGAACAGGTCGCCCAGCGTGGCGGCGGGGTCGACCCTGATCGAAGTCCTGTGACTGTGCAGGTCATCCCCGGCATGCACGCTGTCTCGATCGAGGGTGATGACCTGCATGAGTGTTCCTTCTTCGCGTTTGGGGCTAACGCCCTTTCAAATCAGCCTGGACACCGAGCCCGCAGGCAATGTCCGAGCGGCCTCCATTGCCCTCAACTGTTCAACGATCCGGTCACGCTCGTCCTTTGGTGTCTCGCGGTCGTTGATGGCGTAGGGCTGGCTGTCGACCCAAACGCTGAGCTGCTCAAGCGCCGACGGCTCGCAAGGGCTGTGGTCAAGCTGCTTGAGCAGATACCCTGCCTGGCTCCACTTGGGCATCAGTTCGAGGAGCGCCAGGCGTCGGGAGGGTGACAGCGTTGCCCAAATCGTGTCGAGCTGATGGGTGAACGGCGAGCCGATGACGCTCCAAGGCTGAGTGCGTAAACCCAGGACGCCGGCCTCAAAAACGGCCCGGGCCGGTTCTGCGACCGCAGCGATCAGCCGCTCAGGGTTGCCTTCCCCTTCGAGCATCAACACGATCGAACGCACCGCGCCGCTGCTTTGGCTTAAGGCCGCGGTCTTCCAGTGTTCAGGAATGCGCATCTTCAGGTCCTGCGCCAACCCGAGGAGACCGAGCCAGCGAGCCTTTGTGGCAGGCAGCTCGCCCGCCAACTGGGCCTGCAGCATCTGCGACGGGTCGACGCCGTACTTTCCGGCGGCCCAGAGCGCAGTGGACCTGGCCGCCGGCGACGGATCTATCAAGAACGCTTCGATCAATTGGGTGCGGCCGGTCTGCAAGCGGATCGCTTCCAGGAACGACTGCCTCCTGAGGATGCTGCTCTTGCTGGCGAGCCCGAACGCGATGGCCCGCTGGGCCGACGCCGGCTCAAGCTCCATCGCCTTGCCGAGCGCCAACCGGCGCACGCTGAAATCGACGTGGTGAAGGCACGCCACCAGAAACGTCTCCCGCTCATCCTCAACCTTCGTCTGAACGAGCACGCGAAACAGCAACCGCGCGCACGAGCCTCGGCTGACGTCGAAACCTGCCGCGCAGAGCTCGACGCATTCCGGTGTTGCCAGCAATGCTTCAAGCTTGTTGAGCGTCGAACGGTGGTCGTCGCGATGGCGATGCTCAAGCGCCAGAATGGCGGGCATCTGAGCGACCAGCCAACCGGCATGCGGCGGCGTCAGGTAGTCTTCGAAAGCCTCGCGCGCGACTGCACGAACCTGAGGCACCCAGTCATTGAGCCGCACGATGATCGCCGCCAACCGTTCCGCCGACAGAGAAGACCTGACCACCCGCAGGCCGGTCTCCCGGTCGAACCCGCTCCACGAGGTGATGAGCGACCTCCAGTCACGGACGGGGGAGGGATCGGGTGGCGTGGCTGTGGTGACTGGGGTTGCGATGGCTGGGGCTGGGGCTGCATCTGCGGCTGTGTGGCGTAGGGTGTCTGCCGTGGCAGGTGTTTTGCCGATGAATCGTTGCAACCAACTTTTCCACATGAAGCTGAATATCCCTGAGTTTGAACGGTGGCGTGGGGGGTAGCATGCCTGTTCAGGGGGTGATTTGGAACGGCTCGCTGGAAACCATCGGGTCAGCCCTGCACTGAGTAGGATGAACTGGAAAAAACACATAAGGGCTTTGGTGGTAAGGCTAAATGGAACTTAGAAAAATGCTTGTCGGCCTCGTTTGTGTGGTCAGCTTCTCTGCTCAGGCAGTCGATTTTCCTATCAAAGAAGGGATGCCGTTTGTCAGTGCCAGAAAGGCGTTGATCAACAGTGGGTGGAAGCCGAACCCTACCTACGCGGGTGAGTTCGGGGTGGAGAGCGTCCTTGTGAGGAAGGGCTATTCGGAGATTGAGTCTTGTACGGAGGGGGTTAGGTATTGCAGCTTCAATTACATCAAGGATGGGGTTTGTCTTGGTGTGGGGGTTGTTGGGGAGGAGGTGAGAGGAATGAAGGTTTACTCATGGGCGTTCAAGTGTCCTGAGACGGAGTGAGAAAGGCCATCCCACAAGTCATTCCTTTTCTTCAAAGCGACTTTGGCGTCGGGCGCCTGGGGCTGTTGATCAGCGGCCGCTGTCGTTCCGGCCGGAAGGACTGCGTAATCCTCGCAACGCCTCTCGTAAGACCGTCTCCCTTCTTCCGGAGGGGCCGGTTTCAAGCTGAAACGATCCGGATTCTGGCCGGTTTAAACGGTCGGAATCGGCGCTGTTTAAGTGAAGCATTCAGACACCGGCCAATGCCCACGATGCCTTGCGCCATGGCCTACGGCTGAGCCAGAATCCGCCGGCTTGTGCGTCTGGGACGCTCCCCGTAACTTGATTTCCGTCACTGCCCATCAGTGATCGGGTCTGCAAGCCCGCCGGAAAACCAGTCGCACAGCCTAGCCAAAAAGGACGCTTTCCTGTGTCCGCTCAATGGCGGCTTTGTGCGGGAGACCTTCGGGTCTGCCGGGTGCCTGGTTTCCCGGTCTTGCAGACCCGCACACAGCTGCCACCCATCATCTGCAAGTGATGGCGGCCGCTCCGACCGGAAAACCAGGAGACTCGCCATGATCAAACCCACACCCAATCCGCCAGCCCTCGACCCGGCATCCCCCTACGAATCCATCGATTCCAGAAAACTCAACGAAGCCGCCGAACGCGCCCTCGACCACTACCTCAACCCAATCCCACCCATCATGGCCAGCGCCCACACCGCCGAACCCATGTACCTGCCCAACCCGGCCTACGACACCGAGTCCCTGCTGGCTAACGCCTGCGAAAACCTCGGTGCCGCCTCCGAAATGCTCAACAACTTTGCCGCCTTGCTGGATGCTGGCCATCGCAGAACCGCGATAGGGATTGCGCAGTTGGTGATGTTGGGGGAGGTGGCGGTGGGGCAGGCGTTGGATAATGTTGAGCCGAAGTAGTGAATACTGAGTAGCTCAATGGCTGGCTGATGATGTGTCGTTTTTGGGAGCTTGCAGTCACGTTGTTTGGCTGCAAGCTCCTTCGTTTTTGGTCGGCGCGATGCCGACCAGGATGACTGTTGTCGGTCAGGAGCGAGCAGTGGACTAAGCTCTAAGTGGCTGTTTGAAGGAAATTCGCAATAGGAGATTGCGGAATGAAGCCCTGCCGTGAGTTGCTGAAGATTATTGAGCCTGCCTATGCCCCTTGCGGCAATTTCCTCGGGGCCTGCAGTTCCCTTAGATGGGCGCCAGAGGAAGGTCACGTGCCGCGTGGTTTTCTTGGGGCTACTGGTACCGCTCGTGAGGTGCAATTGGTGCTGGTGTTTGCAGAACCGGGCAACCCCAATGAAACAGAAAAGCACCAGTCGATAGATACTGCGCTGGAATACACCTATCAATGTATGGCACATGGAACGGATCTGTTTCATAGAAATGTTCGCCACATTTTGAACCTGTGCTTTCCTAACGATTCATTCGATCGCCAGCTTCAAAAAACATGGATGACGGAATCACTTCTATGTTCTGCACCTAAGGAAGGTGATCAGGTCAGCGCATCTGCTTGGCGAACTTGCTCTATGTGCTATTTAAAGCCTCAACTGGATCTGTTATCTCAAGCTTTTGTGGTTGCGTTAGGCCATAAAGCTCAAGCGCGGCTCTCGTCCATCGGTATTCCTTTTTTTGCAGCCTTTGCGGCATCTCCACCTGGTTGCAATTTTAACGGAGCTCGCGATTCGTGGTGCAAAGCAGCTGTGGCCTTTCAAGCTTCTGTTTCTATTTACAGGAGTATCGAGCTATGAAAAGACTGACCAGCTCGGATTTGATTGAGTCGATGCTTGCCGAAATGATCCGTGTTTGGGGATAGAGGGTTTCGGGGGAGTGCTTGAGGCCTAAGCGTGGTTGTGAGCAAAGAGGACAGATCTATTCTCAAAAAATAGAGCTGTCCCCTTTTTTTCTTGGTGGTTTATAAGTGATTTTTAATAAAACAGTCAACTTTTTACCCTTTTTAGATGTAGCTACTAGGGCTTGGGCAGTGTCAGGGCACGCTTTGAGTTTAGTCATTATAGAGTCTGTAATAAGCTGAAAGTGCGATGTCGGTAATTTTGTAGTCAGATGTGTCTCGCTCAACATGGGCGAAGTTGAAGAGTATTGGCTTTTTTACATCCGTTGATGTGGCAATCTGGTGGAGGGGGTAGTCAATGTGCTCGTAGTTATTGTTGTTTATGTTTGCTTCAAGATCGTACTCCTCACCCATTTGACATTTGACTCGTACTAAGTGCCCGTTTCGCTCTAGAACTTCAACTATTTCAAGCCCACTCTCATTTGATGGGCCTAGCCATTCAGTTTCTAACTCTTTCATGAGCTCTCTTCGACTCATTTTTTTACTAATGGCCTGAACTAGTTCGTGCGTTGTTATCTTGTACTCTTCATCTCTATCTAGCTTTTGTAATAGATTTTTGACTAAGCTGTTTATGTCTTCTTTTTTTACCTCTTTGCCATTGAAATGATGAGCAAGCAAGCTTGTTGCAAGAAACGTTGGTCCGGTTCCATTCCCGCCCCAAAAAAAACCGCCCTGATTAGGGAAAAGATCGCGCCGCATTTCCAGTAAATGAGCAGATGCCCCCCGTTGAGTACATATGACTATGTGAACATTCTCGATGACTTTGAAGTGATATAGAAAATCTGGCTTTTCGTCGTAGTATAAAGTTGGTGTGGCGTATATCTTAAACTGCTTTCTCATATGGTTAATGTTTTTTGCTGTGGTAGTGCTCAGGATTCCTAGTTTAATTCTTTTTGATATGATGTTTTGTTTGATGTTCTTAAAATTTGAGTAATCTCGGGATTTGGTTATTTTGAATCTGTAAAACTTCCCGCATTTGCTTTCGTAAAATGTATTGGCTATTTCAGATGCTGAAAAGAAATAATAAATGTGCTCTCCGTCTTCTCCATGAGTATGGATGAAGCAAAAAAATTCATTTCGTGCCTCGCCATCATCAAGGACATACGTTTTTTCAATTTGTACCATGTTTCTTTTTTCAAAGTATTTTGCTTGTATGATTCCTAGTGTTTCTATGCCCTTCGTTCGATCTCGTAGTTCGCGCAGTGTTTCAGCTGTGTTCTGTACTAAAAAGTCAGCCCCGTCAACATCTACAGGTCTTTTTAGTATCCAGAAATCATTAGCTAGAAATCCTTGGGTAAGAATTTCGCCTTTCTCACGATTTTCTTGTCGCTTTGACAATGTACTCATGGTTGTTAGCCTTTCGTAAAAGAGGGGAAGGATCTATTTTTAATAAATCTTTCCCCTTTACTTTCAAAATCGCAGTCAATCAACTAATTAAAACGATTCAACAGGCTTCTTAGCCTCAGCCATAATCTTATTCGCCTCTAAACGCGGAAACGTAAACCGAATAATCATCCCTGAATCCGCACCTTGCCCTGCCATCACCAACTCAGCGGACCGAATATTTTCTGGCGCAGCAGCCAACGCACTCACAGCATTGGTTTGCCCTTTGGCGTTCAACCCTTCAAGGAAGGTGTAGGTCAGATTCCCAGACGCCAGACCGACCTGTTCAAAATTGGAAATTTTCGTCGTCAGCTCTTCAGAGCTTCTCGACTTTCTCGCGGTATCAAACATATCCAGGATGGATTTTTCATCGCTCATGGATACCAGCGTGAATGATTTGGAAAGCCCCGCGATGGCTTTGACGTACAAGTTCTGATCAAACGGGCTGATGAGTGAAACCATCATCAGCTTGTCCCCGGAAAAGATCAGCGCGACGGTGAATTTCTCTTCCAGGAAATCCACATCGTCGATGCACCTCGCGGTCCCGCCGACATCCTGAGAGCAGTCGTAGTAACCGGCAGCTTCGGTGAATTTTGCGAGTGGGGTCTGGTAGACGTAGTTCTTGAACAGTTTTTCTTCGGCGAAAGCCCCTTGGGCGGAGGCAAGCAGGGTGCCGGCGACGAGAATGGATGACGCGACTTTCTTCAGCATGGGATCCCTTCCTCTGATTGATAGCTAGATGCTATCAGTCCATTTCATGGTTGTCTTGCTCAACCCCACACTTGATGATGTTGCATTTGTGCCGGTCATTGAGACTAGCTGGTCACTCCTGAATGGCCTCCGTTCTATAGATCCTCAATGATCGCCTTTGGCCGAACGCAGACGCTCCCCAAATCAAAAAGAACTCTCCCGGCACCCACCCCATCTATCCCCCAACCTCAAACCCCCCACCCCCCAACCGCTCCCCATTCACCATCACCTCCACCCCATGCCACCCCGCATAATGCTTGCGCGTCGTAAAATCCTTGATCTGCTGCCGCCGCACCACCTCAACCTCCCCAAACCCCGCCAAATCCAGCCCCTTCAACTTGAACACCTTGCGCGATGTCCCGCCGTTCGCCTTCACGTAGTCGATCGCGTAATCGATCACCAACCGCTGCGCCTCGGGCACGGTGGACTTCACGGTGAAGGACAGTGTGATCGTGTCCCCCAGCCGCACCACCGCCGGTTCCACTTTCAAGTCCAGCAACTCGACCTCGGCTTTCGCGCCGGCGCCGATGAGGCTCAGGGCGCGGGGGTTGCCTTGTTTGATCAGGTTGCGCAGGGCGTGTTTGGCGATCCAGGCGGTGTGTTTGTTGTCCAGCGACCAGCCTTCGACGGTGTCGAGCACCCAGTGCGGGTGTTCCTTGGTGATGTCGTTGAGGTGGTTGGCCACGGATTTGCGCACGTAGAGGCTGTCGTCGGCCTTGAGCCGGTCGAGGATGCCGGCCGCCAGTTGCGGGTCGGCCTGCACCGGTTCGAGGCGGAACGACCAGGGCAGGCGCGGGCGGCTGCCTTCGCTGGCGAGGCGGCGGACGTGGTGGTTGTCGTCGCGGGCCCAGTCGTGCATGCGTTCGAGGGTGCGGGACAGGTCGCTGCGCAGGAAGTGGCGGATGGCGAATTCGGAGGAGCCGAACGCGGTGAAGTAGTGGAGCGCGTCCAGCGAGGTGTCGAACGCGTGGCCGCCGTAAGTGGCGACGTAGTGCGGCAGGGTCATGCTGACGAAGGCGCTGTTGAGCCGGGGCGCGAGGTCGCGCAGGACGGCGAGCGAGTCTTCGTAGCTCAGCGGCAGCACGGCGTGCAGGCATTCGCTGACGCGGGCCATGCGTTGCATCACCGAGAGCTCGGCGAGGCCGTCGTTGGCCTGCTTGAGGAAGGCCTTGGCCTTGAACGCCGGGTACACGGCGCTCATCTCGTCGGCGATGTGCCGCAGGCGTTCGGCGTTGAAGATTTCCTTGAGCGCCGGGGCGGCGGTGGCGGGGGCGCTCATGGTCAGTTCATCGGCGTGCGGGCGAAGGCGTCGAGGCCTTCGGCGTACGCGGTGTAGTGGGCGATGTGGGGGAAGCGGGCGGCGTCGATCTGGTCGGGGACGACCAGGCCGGTGAAGCTCCAGGCGACGGCCAGGGTGATGCCGTCCTGCATCAGTGCGCCGTCGGTGGGCAGCGGTTGCCGTTGCAGTTCGAGCTCAAGGGCGGTGAAGGCGGCGGCAAGTTGGCCTTCGACCCGCTCGACCCACGGTTGGTACTGAATTTGTGCCGGGCGCAGGTTGCGCTCGTAATAGAGCTGCACGGCTTTTTCGCATGCGGCCAGGCCCAGGCCGATGAGGTGCAGGGCACGCACGCGCGCGGCGGGGTGGGTGGGCAGCAGGGATTTGCCGGAAAGGGTTTCGAGGTAGTCGATGATCAGGGTCGAGTCGATCAGCGTCTGGCCGTCGTCGAGGATCAGGGTAGGGGCCTTGACCACCGGGTTGATCTGCTGGAAGCGCTCGAAATGGCGGAACACCGACACCGGTTCGTGCGCAAGCTCGATGCCCAGGCATTGGGCGGAGATGGCCACGCGGCGCACGTAGGGTGAGTCGAGCATTCCGATCAGTTTCATGTGCAGCTCCCTGAGTGTTTGTTATGGGGGTCGAATGTAGCGGTTCGGTCTGGCGGTTGACTACACCCGCACGCCGTAACGGGGATGAAATACCCGAAAATAAAGGGCCTTACCGACCTTGCCGGGGGTGGTTCCGGTTCTATAGTCAAAGTGCCAGCATCGACCAGGGATGGCAAAGGTAGACGAGTTCAGGTTCTCTGATTGAGTGCTCGTTGGCGTCCCCTCCCTTGCAGTCCATGAACCTCTGGGTCGTTGAGGCACCGGTCTGCGCACGTCTGACTTGGCAGATCATCCCTTGGATGCATGAATGAGGCGGATCGCATGAAGTGTTTCAAACCTTTGATTGTGTGTCTGGTAGGCGTGGGGTTGGTCGGGTGTGGCAGTTCGAAGCCGGAAAAGGGCGTCGTGGCTGAAAACTGGTCGACCAATACAGAGCAATTGGGGATCAAGGCGATTTACCCGCCCCGTGCGCAGTTTGAAGTGGGGGATGTTTTCATCGCCCGTGCGGTGAAGGCGGGCCACAAAATCAAAACGGCCGATTACGTGCTGGGTTCGGTGCGGATCGATCACATCGACTTGAGCGAAGAGCTTTACCAGTCCGCGCCGACGGTGATGTTTGAGTCGACGGACACTTACGAGGACGGCAGCGGCACGTCAGTCCAGACGCGCAAAGTGCTGCCGCTGAAGGTCCGCGAGAGAGTGATCAACAGTCAGGTGGCCTTTCCCGGTTTCACCTTTGCTTCCTTGGCCGAGAGCGATGTGGGCGTGAACGTGACCAGCAGTGCGATTGGCGCATTGCTCGGTTTTGGTCGCCGCTCCCAGTACAGCGTGTCCTACTCGGTGCCGGCGGCGGAAACCTACGGAGTCACTTATTTGCTGGCCAAGCGTCGTTTTGAGAGTTTGGCGCCGACGCGTTACAGCTTGACGGACCATCGAATGATGCGTGAGGCCGCCGAGGATCTGCAGGCGACTCAGTCCCGTTTTTCGGATGGTTCCGCGCCTGTGTTGGTGTTGGTCACGGATGTCTATCTGACGCGGGCCATCGATGTCATTGTCTCCTCGGAGGAAGGGATGAGCGCCTCGTTCTCGGCGCTGACCTTGGCCATGGTGGACCTGAGCGACAAGAAGAAAGCGCTGGAGGCGCAACTGATCAAGCTTCGTCGCCCTCCTGAGGGCTCGACGCCGCCTGCGCCCGCTGGCGGGGGCGATGGGGCGGGCAAGGTGCAGACAAAGGAAGATGCGGTCACCAAGGCCAAAGATCCGGCCAAACCGGATCAGCCCGAGCCCGAGCCCGAGCCAAAAGCCAAAGTCGCGGCTGCGCCCGCCGTCCCGGCGGATCGGCAGGCTGAAATAGACAAAGTGGAGGATGAACTGGTGCAAGTGAATGCGCAGTTGCGCCAACAAGTGAACAAGGTGGCGCCGGACCTGCCGGGGGTAACGGGCTCGGTGGTCAAGTCCTCTGCGCTGGGCCTGACCTTGCGTCAGGCGTTTGCGCGTCCCGTCGCCATTGGTTATCGAGGCATTCACTACAGCGTTGGGTCGCTGCAGGACTCCCAGACGGTGGCGGATGCGTCAGGCGGTTTTAAGCCGGCCCCGGGGACGAATGCCGTCCCTCTGTTTAAAAAAATGGAGGTGAGGCCGTTCCCTTTCCCTTTTCTCGAGGAACTGATATCGCCCGCCACTAAGCCCTGACGGGCCGTGGCTCAGCACCACGGTTTGACTCGCCAAGCACTGCCGGTGCGCAGTTTTCCGGCAGTGCTCAATCCTCGAATCCCACCTGCTCCTGCATCTCCTCCACCTTCAACCCCAACCGGTACGCCAGCGCAATGAACAACGCCTGGCACAGGCACAACGTCGCGCTCAACGAGCGAAACGCGAACGAGCGCCCCTCATTGACCAGCAGCACCGCGCCGGCGCCCTTGGTCAGCGGCGAGAGGTGGCTGTCGGTGATGACCAGGGTGTTGGCCTGCTGCTGCCGGGCCAGGCGCAGGCAGTGCTGGGTTTCCTTGGCGTAGGGGGTGTAGCTGATGGCGACCACCAGGTCGTTGGCGCGCACGCTGCGCATCTGCTCGCGGTAGCTGCCGCCCAGGCCGGAGATGAGCTGGATGCGCTTTTGGGTGTGGCGCAGGTTGTAGGCCAGGTAGTCGGCCGCCGCGAAGGAGCGGCGCACGCCGATCACATGGATGTGGTCGGCGCCGGCCAGCAGGTCCACGGCCTTTTCGAAGGCGGCGTCGTCCAGTTCCAGGCCCAGCCGTTCGATGCCGGAGAGGGTGGCGGCGATGCACTCGCGGGCGAGGTCGCCGTCGCTGGTGGCCTGGGACTTGTCGGCGATCAGCGTGCGGATGCGTTTCTGGTGGCTCTGCGCCGGTGTGGTCTTGTGGGTGTAGGCCTCGCGGAACAGCGCCTGCATCTCGCTGAAGCCGCTGAACCCGAAGCGCTGGCAGAAGCGCACGATGGCCGACGGGTGCACTTCGCATTCATGGGCGATGTCGCTGATGCGGTCGAGCATGATCCGCTCGCTCTGCTGGCTCATGTAGCGGGCGATGCGCTTGAGCTGGCGCGGCAGGGATTCGTGTTCGTCGGTGATCCGCTGCAGCAGGCGCTCGGCGTTGACCGGCTGATCGGTGGGCGGCATGGGCAATCCTTCTGACTGTTCTTTTCAGGCGCACGGCCCTTGAGAATAGCCAGTCCGGGCGCCGATTTGTGAAGCCCGAACGCAGGCTTTCACGGCTGAAACGATGCACTGCGCCTGCCTGCGCGCTCACGGGTGGGTGCGACAAAGCGCCACGCCCGATCGCCGTTTGTCTTCTATATACAGCCGCTCGACCGAATTTCTTGCTATAAACGCACTCCGATGGCCGCTGCGGACCCCGTCTGCGGGCGGTTTCCGGGCTTTGTCGGACAAATTCCCTGTATTTCCAGTTGCTGAGGCCTCAATCGGGCCTTAGACTGCCGCCCCTTCGTAAATTGAGTGCCGGGTGGCGTTTGCAATAAACGATGCCTTTCCGATGACCGCAGGCGGTTCGCCGGAACGCTCCCTAATTCGCCTTAATGCACGTTTTTTATTAGAGATATCAATGACAAAGGACAAGTTGCTGGCCATGCCGGCAGATGACTACATGAATGCCGAGCAGCACGCTTTCTTCACTGAGCTGCTGCAGAACATGAAAGTCGAAACCCACGAGCGCATTGAGCAGAACCGTATTGCCATCGAAAGCCTGGACACCCCGGCTGACCCGGCGGACGCCGCTTCGGTGGAAGAAGAGCGCACCTGGCTGGTGAACGCGATCGACCGCGACCAGCGCATGCTGCCGCAACTGGAACAAGCCCTTGAGCGCATCAAGGAAGACAGCTTTGGCTGGTGCGACGACAGCGGCGAGCCGATCGGCCTGAAACGCCTGCTGATCAGCCCGACCACCAAATACTGCATCGAAGCCCAAGAGCGTCACGAGCAGATCGACAAGCACCAGCGTCAGGCCTGATTGCGCCGACGCGGTCATCGCGGGCAAGTCCGCTTCCACAAGGTTTACGGTGATGTCCGGACCTTTGTGGGAGCGGGCTTGCCCGCGAAGCGTTTTGCCGCCTGTAACAAACCCGCCGTTCCATTGACCTGCCACAGACCCCACGACTAACGGACCATAGATAATGGCGTTGTAGTGGCGTTTAATGCAGCCACAACAATGAGAACACGCGTGGGGTTACGAAATGACGAGAGAAGGATCTCTGGTTGAGGCTCTGCCTGCACCAGTTGTTTTGCCGAAAAACCGCTGGCTGTCGCCGACGCTGCAAAGCATCGCCCTGATGCTGTTGCTGGCGGGCATGGCGCTGGGGGGCTGGCCGCTGTACGCGGGCATGCCGCTGGCGGTGCTGATTGTCTGGCTGCCGCGCCTGCGTTCCCGCGCCACCCCTGAGGCCCGGCCTGTCGAGACCGGCAGCGCGATGGCCGAGCTCACCCGCGACCTTTCCTACACCACCAGCCATAACGCACTGTCCGCCGCCGGCGTGGCGTTCTCGGTCAAGGCCCTGGCCGGCAAGCTGCAATCCCAGCTCGACGCGGCGCAGCAGATCGTCAGCAACGCCGAGGTGATGATCGCCACCGAACAGGCCACTTCGCAGCTCAGCCGGCAAGCGCTGGGTGCCGCCAGCGAGGCGCACCACAGCAGCGCCGCGGGGCGCACCGTGCTGGTCGACTCCATTTCGCGCATGCATCAGCTCAGCCAGCGCGCCAACGACAGCCGCGAGCTGATCGAAGCCCTGAGCCAGCGCAGCGACGACATTCAGCGCGTCACGCTGGTGATCCAGTCCATCGCCAGCCAGACCAACCTGCTGGCGCTCAACGCCGCCATCGAGGCGGCCCGCGCCGGCGAGCACGGACGCGGTTTCGCGGTGGTGGCGGACGAGGTGCGCGGCCTGGCGGCGCGCACGGCGTCGGCCACCGACGAGGTCGGCGAAATGGTGGCCGACATCCAGCAACGTACCGCGCAGGTGGTGGAGCAAATCCGCCAGCTCTCCGATGACCTGCGCACGGGCGTGGAGCAGGTCGAACACACCGGCCAGCACCTGGAAAACATCGCGCGGCTGGCGGCCGGGGTGGAAACCCAGGTGGGCGAGATCGCCCAGGGCGCCGAGACCAACCGCGGGCAACTCGACAGCCTGTTCGCCGCCATCGAGCAGATGCGCGCCGACCTGGCCATCAGCGACGAGCAGACCCGCCGACTCGCCGACGCCGCCGTGCAGATGGAAGGCCAGGCCGAGACCATCAGCGAACGGTTGGCCGAAGTCGGGCTGGACGACTATCACCAGCGCATCTACGACCTGGCCCGCGAAGGGGCCGCGCAGATCGCTGCGCGCTTCGAGGCCGACGTCGAACAGGGGCGGATCAGCCTCGACGACCTGTTCGACCGTCACTATCAGCCGATCCCCGGCACGCGGCCCGAGAAGTATCAGACCCGGTTCGACCGCTACACCGACCAGGTGCTGCCGGCGATCCAGGAACCCTTGCTGCCGCGCCATGAGGGCCTGGTGTTCGCCATCGCCTGCACCCAGCAGGGCTACGTGCCGACCCACAATCAGGTGTTCAGCCAACCGCTGACCGGCGACGTGCAGGTCGACACCGTCAATAACCGCACCAAACGCAAGTTTGCCGACCGCACCGGCATCCGTTGCGGCAGCCATCAGCAGCCGGTCTTGCTGCAGACCTACACCCGCGACACCGGTGAGCTGATGCACGATCTGTCGGTGCCGATCATGGTCAAGGGTCGTCATTGGGGCGGGTTGCGCCTGGGCTACAAACCCGAGAACCCGCGCTGAGCATTGTTGCTGCACCTGCAACGAAGCTGTGCACCTTGACGGCTGTATCCTCTCGGGCGGAGCCATTAACATGCCTATATTGTTAGGTTGCTAATGAGTTTGGGAGGTCAACATGCGATGCAGGGTCGATGTGGCAGCGGTGATCGGCAGCGCGGTGCCCGCCGGCTTGCGCGCGCAGGGGCAGCGTGTGTGCTGGGTGGTGCTGCTCGACGGCGAGCCCCGCGGAACGGCGTTCGCCAGCCGTGACGAAGCGGAGGAGTGCAAGGCTGCCTGGCTGGCGCAACTGGACGCCTGACCTGAAGGCAGCCTGCACGGATGGCGGCTACAGACCGGCCTGCGGGCGCAGGGCCTGCGTTTCCATTGCGCGGGCGAGGGCGCAGGCCTGATTGTGATCCCTGCGGAAACCTCTTACATGGCCCGTCGAAGTTTCCTTGATATGAAAGAACCCGGTTCCGGCGGGCACCACGCGATAGAGCGGCCCGTGCGGCGCGGGTTCATCTGCCGGCAGGCCTTGCCCGTCCAAGGTTGGCGAGAACAGCAGCGCATCGGGGCGGGATTGCGCGGGGAGGGCGAAGTGGGTCAGTGTGCACATGTGAAGTCCTTTTCATGGTCGGATCGGCGTTGGTTTGCCGTTGCGGGTAGTCGTATCGAGCCTCGGTGCTCTAGAATCGCCAATGCCTGTTGGCGAACGTTGTTTATCTAAAGCGATTTTTTACCGGCGATATGTCGGAAAAGTGCTTTTTTTAGTAAGTTTTTTCCCTAAAGTTCGTAGTCGGTTTTGTCCGGCCCCTGGCGAGGCGTTTTCCTTCAACGTCCGGCGAACTTCAGGGCAGATTCCGCGAGCGGCATTCCGTTAGTCTTACCGAACCTCGCGATGAAGGGGCGCGCTGCCCCGCTCAGGCTTTCACCTGATTCATTCGGCAACACCGTCGGCCCGGCCGTCATTTTTTTGCCGTGCGCGTTTTCTGGCGTGCGGCACTCTATTCAAGTGTGGGGATGTTTCTTTGGCAGTCAGTAACCTCGATATGCATGCCTTGTTCGTGCTGGGCGATTTGCGGGCAAAGCTGGTCAAGCAGTTCCAATCGCGTTTTGTGTACGTCACCGAGCAAAACGCCGAAGGCATTTATGTGGCCGAAATCGACACCGAAAGCGCCCTGGTGGTGGACGACAAGCCGGGGCTCAAGCTCAAGGTCGGCGATCATTTCAGCGCGTCCGTGCTGCCCAGCCGTGAAGGCGGCAAGTTCGACATCCGCTTTCGCGACATCAAACTGGTGGTGTACGGCCTGGGCGACTACGCCTTCGTCACCACCGCCGACGGCCATGCCATCGTGTTCAAGGAAGGCCACAACGTGGTGACGGTGTTTGCCGCCCACGCGCAGTTGACCGAAGGCCTGACCAAGACCCTCAAGGCCGTCACCGCCAAGGCCGCCAAGTGGCGCAAGGGCGAACTGGTGACGTTCAAGGCCAGCGAGTGAGCCGTGCCGACTTTCATGGGCAGCACCTCGACCGCGCCCGTGAGGAGGCCCGCAGGCTGTATGCCGCGAAGGCTGAGCTGAAAGGCGCCTGGCTCGGTTGGGTGGCCTCGCAGATCTACGGCCTGCGCCCGGCCGAATACGCCAGCATGGTCAGACGCGAGTTGCAGCGCTTGCAGGAAATGTCTGAAAACTGATCCTCGTCCGTGTCATGCCCTGAAAAAGCAGGAACCTCGTCTACAGTCAGTTGACTGAGTATTCAGAGGCTTGCGGTCTTCTGTCAGGCCGTCCTGCCATTGCTGTGAACAGCACGAGGTGCAACGCATGAACGGATTTCGACAGTGGTTCTTCGCCTGCCTGAGCGCATGGGTCCTGCTGGCGGCGCCGGCGGCGAACGCTGCGCAAACGCCGATCCATTTCGCCGACCTGAACTGGGAGAGCGGCAGCCTGATCACCGACGTGCTGCGGATCATCGTCGAGAAAGGCTACGGCTTGCCCACCGACACCTTGCCGGGCACCACCATCACCCTGGAGACGGCGCTGGCCAACAACGACATCCAGGTCATCGGCGAGGAATGGGCCGGCCGCAGCCCGGTGTGGGTCAAGGCCGAGGCCGAAGGCAAGGTCGCGAGCCTGGGCGACACGGTCAAGGGCGCCACCGAAGGCTGGTGGGTGCCGGAGTACGTGGTCAAGGGCGATGCGGCCAAGGGCATCAAGCCGCTGGCGCCGGACCTGCGCAGCGTCGGCGACCTGATCAAGTACAAGGATGTGTTCAAGGATCCCGAGAACCCGGCCAAGGGACGTTTCCTCAACAGCCCGATCGGCTGGACCTCGGAAGTGGTGAACAAGCAGAAGCTGATCGCCTACGGGCTGCAGGACGCCTACACCAACTTTCGCAGCGGCTCCGGCGCGGCCCTGGATGCGGAAATCAGCTCCTCGATCCGCCGGGGCAAGCCGGTGCTGTTCTATTACTGGTCGCCGACGCCGCTGCTCGGCAAGTTCAAGCTGATCCAACTGCAGGAACCGCCCTTCGACGCCGAAGCCTGGAAGACCCTGACCGACGCCGACAACCCCAATCCGAAACCGACCCGTTCGCTGGCCTCGAAGCTGTCGATCGGCGTGTCGGCGCCGTTCCAGAAGGCGCATCCGGAGATCGCCGCGTTCTTCGCCAAGGTCGATTTTCCCATCGATGCGCTGAACAAGGCCCTCGCCGACATGAGCGAGAAGCACACGCCGCCGCGTGAGGCGGCGCTGGCGTTCATGCGGGATCATCCGCAGGTGTGGCAGGCGTGGTTGCCCAAGGATGTGGCGGACAAGGTGGCCGCGGACCTGAAGTAGGCCTGGGCATCCGGCTCGGCCCGAATCCCGCACGTCCGCTTCGCAGGCGTGATGCGAACCCGCGTCTATAGTGAGAAGGCTGTGCGAAGGGGTGGCGTGCCTGAAGGTCATGACGGGGTGCGCCGAGACGACACGCTGTGCCACCGAATCAGGAGATCGCCATGAGCCAGATCGAAAAAGTGCTGTACACCGCAAAGACCCACACCACCGGCGGACGTGACGGCGCCTCGCGCAGTTCCGACGGGATCCTCGACGTGAAGCTGTCGTCGCCCGGCAGCAACGGCGGCGGCACCAATCCGGAACAACTGTTCGCCGCCGGCTGGTCGGCGTGCTTCATCGGCGCGATGAAGGCGGTGGGGGCGCAACAGAAGATCAGCATTCCCGCCGATGTGGCCGTGGATGCCGAAGTGGACCTGGGCACCAATGCCGGAGGGTATCTGCTGCAGGCGCGGCTCAATGTGAGCCTGCCGGGGATGGAGCGCGCCGCCGCGCAGAAACTGGTGGAGGATGCGCATCAGGTGTGCCCGTATTCCAAGGCCACGCGCAACAACATCCAGGTCGAGGTGAAACTGGTTTGAGCCCCAGGCGGCCCGCCCGCGTTGCGCGGGCGGGCCGCTTCAGCCGGGGATCAATGCATCTTGCTGTGATCGTGGCCTTCCATGTGGGTCAGCGAACGCACGGCGGCCTTCACTTCAACCTTTTCCTTCTCGCCCTTGGCGTTCTCGACGGTCAGGGTCAGCGGCACGCTGTCGCCTTCCTTCACCTGGCCGGTCAGGCCCATCAGCATCACGTGGTAGCCGTTCGGGTCAAAGGTGACGGCCTTGCCGGCCGGCAGGTCGACGGAGGACACCGGGCCCATCTTCATCACGTCGTCCTTCATGCTCATCTCGTGGATCTGCACGTCCTTGGCCACCGGCGACGCCACGCTGACCAGTTTGCTGTCGCTGTCGGCAGTGACGGTCATGAATGCGCCGGTCGCCGACTGGCTGGCGACGGTCGCACGCACCCAGGCGTCATCGACCTTGGTCTGCGCCGACGCCTGGAAAGCCAGGCCCAGCAGGGACAGGGCGAAAGCGGCGCGTTTGAGGGTGTTCAGAACGGGGTGCATCAGCAGACCTCCATAACGGTAAGCAAATCTTCCGTGCACTCTTGTGCCGAAAGCGATTGGGACAGGCCCAGGCGCAGCTCGCCCCGGGAGTCGTAGACGTAACTGGTGGCGGTGTGGGAGATCGTGTAGGTGTCGCCGGCCGGCACCTTCTCGAAGAACACGTCGAATTCCTTGGCGGTGGCCTTGGTCTCTTCCAGCGTGCCGTACAGCGCGACGAAGCTCGGGTCGAAGGCCTTGACGTAGGTGTCGAGGATCTGCGGCGTGTCGCGCTCGGGATCCAGGGTGATGAAGATCACTTGCAGGCGGTCGCCGTCCTTGCCCATCAGCTTCTTGATCTTCGCCGCGCGGGCAAGCGTGGTGGGGCAGATGGCCGGGCACTGGGTGAAGCCGAAGAAGACCATCGGCATCATGCCGCGAAAGCTCGACAGCGTCAGGGTGTTGCCTTCGGTGTCCTTGAGCTTGAAGGTGCGTCCCAGGATCTTGTTGCTCAGATCCTTGCCGTACTTGTACGACAGTTCGCCACGGGTGTCGCAGCCGGCGAGCAGGCCCAGGCCCAGCACGCCCATGCCTGCCAGCACCTTGCGGCGAGTCAACAAAGCGGTCATTGATTTAGCGCCCTTTGCGAGCCCGTCGGCGTGCAGCCGTCCGGGCGGGGTTACCGTAAAAGCGGCGCATGATAGCAAAACGGGGAGCGCTCCCGGCTGCCGAACGGCGGTCTAGACACATGGTGCGACAAATGGCCGCGATCAGCGGGCGGTGTCCGACGGCGCCTTCCAGCCTCCGCCAAGCGCGGTGTACAGGTTCACTTCGGCGACCAGTTGCGCCAGCCGGTCGTTGATCAGGCCCTGCTGGGAACTGAACAGCGAGCGCTGGGCGTCGAGGAACGTCAGGCTGCTGTCGACGCCGCTCAGGTAGCGGTGCTGCGCCATGTCGTAGTAGTCCTGGGTGGCCTGCACCAGATCGTGCTGGGCCTGAAGCTGATCCTGATAGGTCTTGCGCGCCGCGAGGCCGTCAGCCACTTCCTGAAACGCGGTCTGGATCGACTTTTCGTACTCGGCCACCGTGATGTCCTTTTGCAGCTTCGCGTAGTCCAGGCTGGCGCGCAGGCTGCCGGCGTTGAAGATCGGCAGGCTGAGCTGCGGCTGGAACGTCCAGGCGCCGGAGCCGCCCTTGAACAGCCCGGCCAGGTCGGTGCTGGATGTCCCGGCATTGGCGGTCAGGCTGACGCTGGGGAAGAACGCCGCCCGCGCCGCGCCGATGTTGGCGTTGGCCGCCTTGAGCTTGTACTCGGCCTGAAGGATGTCCGGGCGGCGCTGCAGCAGGTCCGACGGCAACCCCGCCGGCAATTGCGTCACAAGGTCATTGGCCAGCGGCAATGCCGGCAAGTGTTCGGGGATCGGCGCCCCCACCAGCAGCGTCAGGCTGTTCAGGTCCTGGGCCACTTGCCGCTGATAGCGCGCCAGGCTGGCGCGGGTGCTGTCGACGCTGGTCTGCGCCTGGATCTGCTCCAGCGCCGACGATTTGCCCGCCTCGCGGCTGCGGGTGGTCAGGCGCAGGCTCTGTTCGTCGGCGGCCAGGGTTTCCCGGGCCAGGGCCAGCAGCTCCTGGTCGGCGCGCCAGGTCAGGTAGGCGCTGGCGACGTTGGCCACCAGGCTCAACTGCGCGCTGCGCCGTGCCTCTTCGGTGGACAGCCAGGTCATCAGCGCCTGCTCGCTGAGGCTGCGCACCCGGCCGAAGAAGTCCAGCTCGTAGGCGCTGACCCCGAGGTTCACCGAGTAGGTCGAGGTGATCATCGCCTTGGTCTGGGTGACGCTGGGCGGCATGCGCCGGCGCAGCTCGCTGCCGGTGGCCGACACCGCCGGGAAGAGGTCGGCGCGCTGGATCCGGTACTGCGCCTGAAAGGCCTCGACGTTGAGCGCCGCCACCCGCAGGTCGCGGTTGTTGAGCAGGGCGCTGTCGATCAACTGCTCCAGGGCCGGGTCATTGAACAGCCCCCGCCAGTCATCGACGGTTGCCGCCGGCCGCGTCGGCGCCGCGTAGGCGGGCCCTTGCGGATAGTGCGCCGCCGCAGGCGAATCGGGTCGCCGGTACTCGGGCATCAACGAACAGCCGCCCAGCAGCAGGGCGGCGCACAGCAGGGAAAGGGACAACCTGGACATCCGACAGCCTCATCTACGCAAGGGGCGGGCACCGACGAGCGTGCGCCCGCAAGGGGCGGATCACCGGGTCAGGCGCCGGCCATCCATTTCGCCAGACCGTGCCGTCCGCTGACGCCGAGCTTGGCGGCTGCGCGTTTGAGGTAGGTCTCGACCGAACTGTTCTTCACCCGCAGCCGCTCGGCCAACTGCGGCACGGTGCCGCCGGTGAGCAGGCCCAGGCAGACTTCCTTTTCCCGCACCGACAGATTGATTTCGCAAAGCGTCAGGCGTTCGTCGAACACCTGCTGCAACGGGGCCAGGTCTTGGTCGGCCACGGGCGGCCGCGGCTGCCGGGCGATGGCTTGCCGGCTGATCTGGGCATGGCGCTCGATCAGCGGCAGCAGGGTGTCGGACAGGCTCTTGAGAAACGACAGTTCCGGCAGGGAAAACACCCGGTGCGTATGGGGGCGGCAGAACGAGATGACGCAGCGGCGGTTGGAATTGCGCGACACCAGATTGCACTGATGGACACCCAAGTGCGGGTGGCGGTGCGGGAGCGAGGCTTTGAGCTGAATCAGCAGCGAGTCGTTCATCTCGATCATTTTCTGCAGCAGCGGGTGTTCGTCCGGGCGCTGCAAGGGATCCGGGGGCGGGAACGTCTGCGGCTGGCCGGCGCTGCCCAGCGCCTTGACTTCGACCACGCTGGCCTGACGTTCGTCCAGCGTCCATTCGCTCAGGTCGACCCGGTTGACCGGCACCAGGGTATCGACCAGCTGGAACATGTTGGTGGCGAAGCGCTCGTCCCCGGTGCTGGCGATCAGCTCCCCCAATTGCCAGTAGAAGTGCGGGTTTTCCGTGTTGCGGATACTGCCGGTCAGATTCATATCTTTGTCATCCTTGATTTAACGCCATTACCGAATCGTCTGCCGTGCACACGCGCCTGCAAGTCACCGTTTCTCCTTGAAACGGGATTTAAGCCTATGGGTTTGTCTTGCGTCTGTAAGGGAAAGCGGGGACACAAATTGCCATCTTTTCTGAATTGGCGCGTCCATGATTCCTACGTGAATTAGGATCGATAGCAACACAAGTGACTGAACGGTTAATTCCAGAGCCCGTAAACCGGGGGGTTCAGCGCAGTCGAGCGTTACGGTGAGCTCTGGAGCCTGCGGAATGTATGGCAATTGTCCTACAGGATTTTCAGCCTTTCCTTTCGGAACTTGAGGAGGGGGCGCTGAAGCCTGCGCTGCGCAAGGGAACACGGCCGGACTTCGGCCGGCCAGGGGTGTCCGGGTTTCACGTGTCACGCGGGCTGCGGGGCCGATGCTTGAATACCCGCACAATCACATGAGAAGGATCTTATGAACTCATTTGCTGCCGATGCGGCGGACGGACTGTCCGCGACCGCCGAAACCTTTGCGCTGACCGCCGCCCAGAGTGACATCTGGCTCGATCAACTGCGTCAGGGCGATTCGCCGCTGTACAACATCGGCGGCTATGTCGACCTGAGCGGCCCGCTGGAGCCTGAACTGATGCAGGCGGCGCTCGAACGTCTGGTGGCCCGTCACGATGCCGTGCGCACGATCCTGCTGCCGGGGGCGGGCGAGCAGGGCATGCCGCTGCAGCGCTTTGCGCGGTCGCTGCCGGCGCCGATGCCGCTCCACGACTTCTCCAGCCATCCCGACCCTGAAGCGGCGGCGCGGGCGCTGATCCAGGAGCGCATCGAGCAGCCCTTCACGCTGGACGGCGGGCCGCTGTTCCGTTTCCTGCTGATTCGGCTCGGCCCGCAACGGCACTGGCTGTCGATCCTGGCCCACCACCTGATCACCGACGGCTGGGGGTTCGGCGAGATGCTCAAGTCGCTGGACGAGATCTACAACGCGCTGGCCCGCGGCGATCAGCCGCCCCAAGAGGCGCCGTCCTACGTTGACTTCATCCTCGACGATGCGCGCTATCACGGCAGTGCGCGGTACGCGCAAGACCGTGCCTACTGGCTGGACAAGTACCGCCACGTGCCCGAGCGCCTGCTGTTGCCCCGTCATCAGGAACGCCACGGGCCGGCAGCGGCGCCGAGCCGGATCTTTTCCCAGCCGTTCCCCGTCAGCCTGCACGAGCGCATGAAACAGGTGGCGCGGGAATACGGCGCCTCGGCGTTCCATGTGCTGCTGGCGGCGATGCACGTCTATTTCAGCCGCACCGCCCAGCGCGACGAATGGGTGGTGGGGGTGCCATTGCTCAACCGCTCCGGCGCCCGCTTCAAGTCCACCCTCGGTCTGTTCACTCAGGTCAGCGCGGTTCGCATGGGTTTCGGCCGCGAGTTGTCGTTCAGCCAGTTGATCGTGGCGATCCGCGATGAGCTGAAACAGGACTTCCGCCACCAGCGCTTTCCCCTCAGCGAGATGAACCGGGCGTTGGGCTTGCTGCGCGAGGATCGCTCGCAGCTGTTCGAGCTGACGGTGTCCTATGAGCAGGACATCCACGAATACCGCTACGGCGAGGCCCGAGGGGAGGTGGTCAAAGTCTCGAACCACGAGGAGGGCACGCCGCTGTCGGTCCATCTGCTGAGCAACCGCAGCAACGAAAAGGACAGCCTGTACCTGGTCTACAACGAAGCCTATTTCGACGCCGACGACATCCAGGCCCTGGCCGAGCGCCTGCTGTGGGTGCTGGAGCAAGGGCTGGAGGATCCCGCCCTGGCGGTGAACGGCTTCAGCCTGGGCACACCGGCGGAAACGGCGTTGCTGCAGCGCTGGAACAATACCCGCACCGACTTCCGCCGGGGCCAGCCCGTGCAATGGCGCTTCGAGGCGCAGGCGGCGGAGCGTCCGCAGGCCCTGGCGGCCATTCATGAAGGCAGGCCGCTGACCTACGCCGACCTGGACGGGCAGGCCAACGCGTTGGCCCATCATCTGATCGGCCTCGGCGTGCGGCCCGACGACCGGGTGGCGGTGGTCGCCCGTCGCGGGCTGGACACTCTGGTCGGCCTGCTGGCGATCCTCAAGGCGGGCGCCGGGTATGTGCCGGTGGATCCGGCGCACCCGGCCGAGCGTCTGCGCTATCTGCTGGAGGACAGCGCTCCTGTGGCGGTGCTGACCCAGAGCGATCTGCGCGAGCGCTTGCCGACCTCCGCCGTGCCGGTGGTTGAGCTGGACCGGCGCCGCTGGCCGATCAACCCGGCCAGGCCCGATGTGCCGGCGCTCACCGACCGGCACCTGGCCTACGTGATCTACACCTCCGGCTCCACCGGCCTGCCCAAGGGCGTGATGGTCGAGCACCGCACCCTGTCGAACCTGATCGACTGGCACTGCGAAGCCTTCGGCCTGCGCGCCGGCAGCCATGCGTCGAGCCTGGCCGGGTTCGGCTTCGACGCCATGGCCTGGGAAATCTGGCCGGCGCTGTGCGTCGGCGCGACCCTGCACCTGGCCCCGCTCCAGGAGGGCGGCGAAGACATCGACGCGCTGCTCGACTGGTGGCGTGCGCAACCTTTGGACGTGAGTTTCCTGCCGACGCCGGTCGCCGAATACGCCTTCAGCCGTCAGCTCGGCCATCCCACCTTGCGCACGCTGCTGATCGGTGGGGACCGGCTGCGCCGTTTCGACCGCGAGCAGACGTTCGAGGTGGTCAACAACTACGGCCCGACCGAAGCCACGGTGGTCGCCACCTCCGGGCGGGTCGCGGCAGGCCAGCCCCTGCACATCGGCAAGCCGATCGCCAACGGCACGGTGCACCTGCTCGACGACCGGCAGCGCCCGGTGCCGGTCGGCGTGGCCGGTGAGCTGTATGTCGGTGGCGCAGGCGTCGCCCGTGGCTACCTGAACCGACCCGAACTCACGGCCGAGCGCTTCCTCGACAACCCGTTCGCCGAAGGGCGGATGTACCGCACCGGCGACCTCGCCCGTTGGCGCAACGACGGCACCCTCGAATACCTGGGGCGCAACGACGATCAGGTGAAGCTGCGCGGCGTGCGCATCGAGCCCGGCGAGATCGAGGCGGCGCTGCTTAGCCACGACGCCGTGCGCGAGGCCGTGGTGCAGGTGCGCGACGGCCAGTTGCTGGCCTGGTTCACCGAGGGCCGGGCGCTGGACATCCGCGAGCTGCACGAACACCTCAAGGCCCGCCTGCCGAGCACGCTGCTGCCGGGGGCCTACGTGCGTCTGGAGGCGCTGCCGCTGACCGCCAACGGCAAACTGGACCGCCAGGCCTTGCCGGATCCGGGGCCGGAGGCGCAGGTCCGCCGCGAATACGAAGCGCCGCTGGGCGACACCGAAACCCTGCTGGCGCAGCTGTGGGCCGAAGTGCTGCAGGTCGAGCGGGTGGGGCGTCACGACCATTTCTTCGAACTGGGCGGGCATTCGCTGCTGGCGGTCGGGCTCATCGAGCGCATGCGCCAGGCCGGCCTGAGCAGCGACGTGCGCGTGCTGTTCGGTCAGCCGACCCTGGCCGCCCTCGCGGCGGCGGTGGGCAGCGGCCGTGAGGTCGAAGTGCCGGCCAACCGCATCGCGCCCGGCTGCACGCACCTCACGCCGGACATGCTGGCGCTGGTGCGACTGGATCAGGCGGCCCTCGACAGGATCGTCGCCACGGTGCCCGGCGGCGCGGCCAACGTGCAGGACATCTACCCGCTGGCGCCGTTGCAGGAGGGCATCCTCTATCACCACATCACGGCGCAGCAGGGCGATCCGTACCTGCTGCAATCGCATCTGGCGTTCGACGGCGCCGAGCGTCTCGACGCCTTTGCGCAGGCGCTGCGCGGGGTTATGGCGCGTCACGACATCCTGCGCACCGCCGTGCTCTGGGAAGGGCTGGACGCTGCGGTGCAGGTGGTGTGGCGCTCGGCCGAACTGCCGGTGGAGGAAGTTGTCCTCGACCCGGCGCAGGGGGACATCCTGGGCCAGTTGCACGAGCGCTTCGACGCCCGCCGCTACCGCCTCGACATCAGCCGGGCACCCTTGATCCGGCTGATCCACGCGCAGGATCCGGCCCATGGACGGATCGTCGCGATCCTGCTGTTCCATCACCTGGCCATGGATCACATCGCGCTGGAGGTGATGCGCGCAGAAATGCAGGCCAGCCTGCTGGGCCTGAGCGAGCCGCCGGCGCCGGCGGTGCCGTACCGCAACTATGTGGCCCAGGCCCGGTTGGGCGTCAGCGAAGAGGAGCACGAAGCGTTCTTCCGCGAGATGCTCGGCGACATCGACGAGCCGACGCTGCCCTTCGGCCTGCAGAACGTGCAGGGCGACGGACGCGGCATCGAAGAGTCGCAGCAGGCGCTGCCGGCGGACCTGGACCTTCGCTTGCGTGCGCAGGCCCGGCAACTGGGGGTGAGCGTGGCGAGCCTGCTGCACCTGACATGGGCACGGGTGCTGGCGGCGACCTCCGGACAGGAGCGGGTGGTGTTCGGCACCGTGCTGATGGGCCGGATGCAGGGCGGCGAGGGCGCCGACCGGGCGCTGGGGGTGTTCATCAACTCGCTGCCGCTGCGCGTCGATGTGAACCTGGGCGTGCGCGCCGCCGTGCAGGCGACCCACGCCCGGCTGACGGCGCTGCTGGGGCATGAGCACGCGTCGCTGGCGCTGGCCCAGCGCTGCAGCGGGGTGGCGTCGCCGTCGCCGCTGTTCAGTGCGCTGCTCAACTACCGGCACACGGACGAACGCACGCAGGACGCGTCTGCCGTTCAGGCGTGGGCGGGCATCGAGACCCTGGCCAACGAGGAGCGCACCAACTACCCGATGACCCTCAGCGTCGATGACCTGGGCGACGGCATGCGCCTGACCACCCGGGCGGTGGCGGGCATCGGTGCGCAGCGGATCGGCGAGTACGCGCAGACCGCATTGAAGGCGCTGGTCGAGGCCCTGGAGCAGAACCCGCAACTGGCCGTGAACCGACTGCCGGTGTTGCCGCCGGCAGAGCTTGGGCAACTGCTGGTCGGGCTCAATGCCACCGAAGTGGATTGTCCGCTCGAACAGCCCGCCCATGTCCTGTTCGAGGCGCAGGTGCGGCGCCGGCCGGACGCCGTCGCGCTGCAGTTCGAAGGGCAGGCCCTCACGTACCGCGAACTGAACGAACGGGCCAACCGTCTCGCCCATCACCTGCGCACGCTCGGCGTGCAGCCGGATTCGCGGGTGGCGATCTGCGTCGGGCGCAGCCTGGAACTGGTGATCGGCCTGCTCGCCATCCTCAAGGCCGGCGGCGCCTATGTGCCGCTGGATCCGGACTACCCGCTGGAACGCCTGCGCTACATGCTGCAGGACAGCGCGCCGGTGGCGCTGCTGGTGCACGGGGCGACCCGTCAGCTGCTCGGCGAGCCCGGCGTGCCGCTGATCGAGATCGACCGGGGCGGTTGGCAAGATGCGCCGGCCGGCGATCCGCAGGTGCCGGGCCTGAGCGCTTCGCACCTGGCGTACGTGATTTACACCTCAGGCTCCACCGGCACGCCGAAGGGGGTGATGGTGGAGCACCGCAGCCTGTGCAACATGGTGCACTGGGGCTCGCGGATCAGCCCGCCGACGGAGCAGGGCGCGCTGCTGCAGAAGGCGCCGTTCAGCTTCGACAGTTCGGTGTGGGAGATCTTCTGGCCGCTGTGCGCAGGCTTGCGCCTGGTGCTGGCGCGGCCCGACGGCAACCGCGATTCGGCCTATGTGACGCAGGCGATCCGCGAGCAGGGCGTCACTGTGGTCAAGTTTGTGCCGGCGCTGCTGCAGCAGTTCATCGAGCAGGACGACGTCAGCCAGTGCACCAGCCTCACCGACGTGCTCAACGGCGGCGGCGAACTGACCGTCGCGCTGGCCCGTGCCGTGCGCCGACGCCTGCCGTGGGTGCGCCTGCACAACGTGTACGGCCCGACCGAAACCACGGTGGACAGCACCGGCTGGACACTGGAGCCCCACGAGCCGGTGCCGGACAGCGTGATCCCCATCGGCAAGGCCCTGAGCAACACTCGCCTGTACGTCCTCGATGCCCGCGACCAACCGGTGCCGATGGGCGTCGGCGGCCAGTTGCACATCGGCGGCGTCGGCGTTGCGCGGGGCTACCTGGGGTTGGCGCAGATGCAGGCCGAACGCTTCATCGACAGTCCGTTCGTGCCGGGCGACCGGCTCTACCGCACCGGCGACCTGGTGCGCTACCGCGCGGACGGCCACTTGGAGTTCCTCGGGCGCAACGACTTCCAGATCAAGCTGCGCGGCCTGCGTCTGGAGCCGGGCGAGATCGAGGCGCGGCTGACCGAGCACCCGGCGGTGCGCCAAGCGGTGGTGACGGTGCGCGATGAGCGGCTGGTGGCGTACTTCACCGTGCGCGAGGGTTTCGTGTCGCCGACCATCGAGGCCTTGCGCGCCCATGTGCTGGAGCGCCTGCCCGAGTTCATGGCGCCGGGGGCCTATGTGAGGCTGGACGCGCTGCCCCTGACCCCCAACGACAAGGTCGACCGCAAGGCCTTGCCTGCTCCGGGGTCGGAGGCGGTGCTCAGCCGTCTCTACGAGGCGCCGCAGGGCGATGTGGAGACCCGCCTGGCGCAGATCTGGGCCGACGTGCTCGGCCTGGATCAGGTCGGGCGCAACGACCACTTCTTCGAGCTCGGCGGGCATTCGCTGCTGGCGGTGAGCCTGGTGGCGCGCATGCGCCAGGCCGGGCTGCACGTGGATGCGCGCACGCTGTTCAGCCAGCCGACGCTGGCGGCCCTGGCGGCGCACACCCACGGCCAGGCCCGGCAGGTGGACATCCCGCAGACCACCATTCCGGTGCTCGACCGCAAGCGGCGGCTCTGACCGTCCCCGGCGGTACGGGAGCCTGTGGCAAGGGGAACTGTGGCGAGGGAGCTTGCTCCCGCTGGGGCGCGCAGCGGCCCTTTCTGTGTGTCTTGAGCGCGCAGGGGCCTGCTTCGCAGTCCAGCGGGAGCAAGCTCCCTCGCCGCAGGGGCCTGCTTCGCCTGTCGGCGGGAGCCCGCGGGACATGTCCCCGCTTCCCATGTCAGCCCCACGGGGCCCGATGTTTTAGCTTTCCCAGGCTGTGCGCAGCGGGCACGGACTCGATGCTGCGCGCTTCTTTTTCCGAAATTACAGCAGGTTACCTCCATGCGATTCAGTGAACTGATGGCTGTACTCTCCACCCATGCGATCCGCCTTCAACAGGACGATGAAGATCTGGTCATTCTGGGCAGCGACGACGCGCTGGACGACGCGTTGTGGGACAGCCTCGCCGAACACAAGGCGCAATTGCTGGAACTGGTCGCCCGCCACGGCGGCGACTGGCAGAGCCCGGCGCTGCGCATCACCCCGGACATGCTGCCGCTGGCGGCGCTGGATCAGGACACCCTCGACCGCCTCGTCGCGGCGGTGCCGGGCGGGGCGGCCAACGTGCAGGACATCTACCCGCTGGCGCCGCTGCAGGAGGGCATGCTCTACCTGCATCTCTCGGCGGCCGAGGGTGATCCCTACGTGTCGCAGGCGCGGTTCACCTTCGACGGCCGCGAACGGCTGGAGGCGTTCGCCGACGCGCTGCGTTGGGTGATCGGCCGCCACGACATCCTGCGCACGGCCTTCGTCTGGGAACGGCTGGACGAGCCGCTGCAAGTGGTCCGGCGCGAGGCTGCGCTGGTCTGCGAAGAAGTCTCCCTGGACGGGCGCGAGGACGTGCTGACGCAACTGCTGGCGCGGCACGACCCGCGGCATTTCCGCCTCGACCTGCAGCAGGCGCCGCTGCTGCGGCTGGCGTTCGCCGAGGATCCGGCCAACGGCCGGGTAGTCGCATTGCTGTTGTTCCACCACATGATCATGGATCACATCGCGCTCGACGTGGTGCGCCGCGAGATCCAGGCGTACCTGCTCGGGCGTAGCGCCGACGTCGCGGCGGCGGTGCCGTACCGCAACCACCTGGCCAGCGCCCGTCTCGCGGCGGACGGGCAGGCGCACGAAGCCTTCTTCCGCGACATGCTCGCCGACATCGACGAACCGACGCTGCCCGGCGGCCTGCAGAACGTGCAGGGCGACGGCCAGGGCATCGAAGAGGCCTGGCGCATGCTCGACGGCGGCTTGAGCCTGCGCCTGCGCGGGCAGGCGCGGCAGTTGGGGGTGAGCGTGGCCAGCCTGATGCACCTGGCGCTGGCGCGGGTGCTGGGGCAGCTGTCCGGGCGCACGGCGGTGGTGTTCGGCACCGTGCTGCTGGGGCGGATGGAGGCGGGCGACGGCGTCGAACAGGCCTTGGGCATGTTCATCAACACCTTGCCGCTGCGGGTGGATGTTGGCGACGCCAGCGTGCGCGACGGCGTACTGGCGACCCACCGGCGCCTGACCGCGCTGCTGGCCCACGAACAGGCGTCTCTCGCGCTGGCCCAGCGCTGCAGTGCCGTGGCGGTGCCGACGCCGCTGTTCAGCGCCATGCTCAACTACCGGCACAGCAGCGCCGAGGAAGTGGCCGAGGTGATCGACCTGGCGCCGGGCGTGCAGGTGTTGGGCGCCCGCGAGCGCACCAACTACCCGCTGACCGTCAACATCGACGACCTCGGCCAAGACCTGCGCATCACCGCGCTGGCCGACGAGGCCCTGGGCGCCGAGCGCATCGCCGGCTACCTGCACACGGCGCTGGAAAGCCTCGCCGACGCCTTGCAGGATCGTCCGCAGGCGCCGCTGCACAGCCTGAACATCCTGCCGGCCGCCGAGCGCGAGTACCTGCTGCACGGCGTCAACGCGCCGCTGGAAACGTTCCCCGACACGCCGCTGATCCATCAGCAGTTCGAAGCCCACGCGCAGAGCCGGCCAGAGGCGGTGGCGCTGCTGTTCGAAGAGAAGACTTACAGCTACGGCGGACTCAACCGTCAGGCCAACCGGATGGCCCACCGCCTGCTGGCCATGGGCATCCGCCCCGACGACCGGGTCGCGATCTGCGTCGAACGGGGCCCGCAGATGATCGTCGGCCTGCTGGCCGTGCTCAAGGCCGGCGCGGGGTATGTGCCCATCGATCCCGCCTACCCGCTGGAGCGGATCGCCTTCACCCTCGAAGACAGCGCGCCCGTGGCGGTGCTGACGCAGGCCGGGGCACGGGATCGGCTGGGGGCCTCTTCGGTGCCGCAGATCGACCTCGACGACCACGACCTGCAGGGCGAACCGGACGTCAACCCGCAGGTGCTGGAACTGTCCCCGGCGCACCTGGCCTATGTGATCTACACCTCCGGCTCCACCGGCCTGCCCAAAGGGGTGATGGTCGAACACCGCAACGTGGCCCGGCTGTTTTCCGCGACCCACGACTGGTTCCAGTTCAACCCGCAGGACGTCTGGGCGCTGTTCCACTCTTTTGCCTTCGACTTCTCGGTGTGGGAAATCTGGGGCGCGCTGGCGTTCGGCGGCCAGTTGCTGGTGGTGCCGCAGCGCATCAGCCGCTCGCCGGACGAGTGCTACGCGCTGCTGTGCCGTGCCGGCGTCACTGTGCTCAACCAGACGCCGAGCGCATTCCGCCAGATGATCGCCGCCCAGGGCCGCAGCCCGTTGCAGCACTCGCTGCGCGAGGTGATTTTCGGTGGCGAGGCGCTGGAGCCGGGATCGCTCAAACCGTGGTACGCACGGGTCGGCAACGCCGGCACCCGCCTGGTGAACATGTACGGCATCACCGAAACCACGGTGCACGTGACCTTTCGGCCGCTGGAGGCGGCGGATGCGCAATCGGTCGGGGCCAGCCCGATCGGCGTGCGCATCCCCGACCTGCAACTGTACGTGCTCGACGCCCGCCGCGAGCCGTTGCCGGTCGGCGTGGCCGGTGAGCTGTACGTCGGCGGCGCCGGGGTGGCCCGGGGTTACCTGAACCGTGAGACCCTCACCGCCGAACGCTTCATCGCCGACCCGTTCAGCCACCGCGCCGAGGCCCGCCTGTACCGCACCGGCGATCTGGCGCGCCGGCTGGCGGACGGCAGCCTCGAATACCTGGGGCGCAACGACGATCAGGTGAAAATCCGCGGTTTCCGCATCGAGCTGGGCGAGATCGAAGCGCGCCTGGCCGATTGCGAAGGGGTGCGCGAAGCGGTGGTGATCGCCCGCGAGGACAGCCCCGGCGACCGGCGCCTGGTGGCGTACTGGCTGGCCGAAGAGGGCGTTGAGCCGAGCGCTGCGCAACTGCGCGACCGCTTGCTGCTGTCGCTGGCCGACTACATGGTGCCGAGCGCGTTCGTGCGGCTCGACGCGTTCCCGCTGACCGCCAACGGCAAACTGGACCGCAAGGCGTTGCCGCCGCCCGACGGCGAAGCCTTCGCCCGCCGTGGCCACGAAGCGCCGGTGGGCGAAACCGAAACCCGCATCGCCGCGATCTGGCAGGCGCTGCTGGGGCTGGAGACGGTCGGCCGGCACGACAACTTCTTCGAGCTGGGCGGCCATTCGCTGCTGGCGGTCAAACTGATCGAACGCATGCGTCAGCAGGACATGCACTGCGACGTGCGCGTGCTGTTCGGTCAGCCGAGCGTGGCCGCGCTGGCGGCAACCCTGGGCGCGGCGCAGACGGTCAGCGTGCCGGCCAACCGCATCGAGCAAGGCTGCACCCGCATCACCCCGGACAGGCTGCCGCTGGCCACGCTGGATCAGGCGGCCATCGACCGCATCGTCGAAACGGTGCCCGGCGGGGTCGCCAACGTGCAGGACATCTATGCCCTGGCCCCGTTGCAGGCCGGGATTCTTTATCACCACCTGGCCACCGCCGAGGGCGACCCCTACGTGCTCCAGGCGCAGTTCGCCTTCGACACGCTGGCGCAGGTCAAGGCATTCGTGCGGGCCTTGAACAGCGTCATCGCCCGCCACGACATCCTGCGCACCAGTGTGGTCAGCGAGGGCCTTGAGGAGCCGGTGCAGGTGGTCTGGCGCGAGGCGCCGCTGGCGCTGGAGCGGGTCGATGCCGATCCGCAGGCCGGCGATGTCCTGCGTCAGATGCAGGAGCGCTTCGATCCGCGCCGCTTCCGTCTGGACTTCAGACGCGCGCCGCTGATGCGTTTGGCCTACACCCAGGATCCGCAACGCAACCGCTGGATCGGCATCCTGCTGCTGCATCACATCGTGCTCGACCACACCGCGCTGGAGGTGCTGGTGGCGGAGATGGGCGACGCCCTCAACGGCCGCGCCGCCCAAGGGCCGGCGGCGGTGCAGTACCGCAACTACGTGGCGCAGGCCCGTCTCGGCGCCGGGGCCGACGCCCACGAGGCGTTCTTCCGCGAGATGCTCGGCGACATCGAAGAGCCGACCGTGGCGTTCGGCCTGCACGACGTGCACGGCGACGGCAGCACCGTCATCGAGAGCGAAATGGCCCTGGACGACAGCCTGGTCGGGCGCCTGCGCGAGCAGGCCCGGCGGCGCGGGATCAGCCTGGCGAGCCTGGTGCACCAGGGCTGGGGCCAGGTGCTGGCGCAGATGTCGGGCCGCGACGACGTGGTGTTCGGCACCGTGCTGCTCGGGCGGATGCAGGGCGGCGAGGGCGCCGACCGGGCGCTGGGGATGTTCATCAACACCTTGCCGCTGCGGGTCGGCGCCGGGGCGGTTTCAGTGGAAGAGGGCGTGCGCGCGACCCACGAGCGGCTGGCGCAACTGCTCGGCCATGAACAGGCGTCACTGGCCCAGGCCCTGCGCTGCAGCGGCGTGCCGGGCGCGTTGCCGCTGTTCAGCACCTTGCTCAACTACCGTCACAGCGCGCCGCAGGCACCGGGACTGGACTGGGACGGCATCCACGTCCTCAGTTCCCGCGAACGCAGCAACTACCCGCTGGCGGTCAACGTCGACGACTTCGGCCAAGGCCTGCGCCTGACGGTGCAGGCCGTGCCGGCGGTGGACGGCGCACGGGTCTGCCACCTGCTGCAAACGGCTCTGCAGGGGCTGGCCGACGCACTGGAACACGACCCGGCCAAGCCGCTGCATCAGGTGTCGGTGCTGTCGGCGGGCGAGCGTCAGCGGCTGCTGATCGGCTTCAACCTGACCGGGCGCGAATACCCGTGCCAGCAGACCGTCCACCGTCTGTTCGAGGCACAGGCCGCGCTGCGTCAGGACGCGCTGGCGGCGGTGCAGGGCGATGTGCAGTTGAGCTACCGCGAACTCAACCGCCGTGCCAACCAGCTTGCCCACTACCTGATCGAGCTGGGCGTGCAGCCGGGCCACAGCGTGGCGACGCTGCTGCCCCGGTCGCTGGACCTGCTGGTGGCGCAACTGGCGATCGGCAAGTGCGCGGCGGTGTACGTGCCGCTGGACATCAACGCCCCGGCCGAGCGCCAGGCGTTCATGGCGCAGGACAGCCGGACGGTCCTGCTGCTGACCCGCACCGACGAGGCCGCCGACTACGCATCGTGGCGCCTGGACCTCGACACACTGGCGCTGAACCATCACCCGGCCCACAACCCTGAACTGCGGCAATCGTCCGAATCGGTGGCGTACATCATGTACACCTCCGGCTCCACCGGCACCCCAAAGGGCGTGCTGGTGCCGCACCGGGCCATCGCGCGGCTGGTGATCAACAACGGCTATGCCGATTTCAATGCCGAAGACCGGGTGGCGTTCGCGTCGAATCCGGCGTTCGACGCCAGCACCATGGACGTCTGGGGCGCGCTGCTCAACGGCGGCCAGGTCGTGGTGATCGATCATCGGACCCTGCTGGATCCGCAGGCGTTCGGCCGTGAGCTGACGGCGTCCGGGGTGACGGTGCTGTTCGTCACCACCGCGCTGTTCAACCAGTACGTGCAGTTGATCCCGCAGGCGCTCAAAGGCCTGCGCATCCTGCTGTGCGGCGGCGAGCGCGGGGACCCGGCGGCGTTCCGCCGTCTGCGGGCCGAGGCGCCGGACCTGCGCATCGTGCATTGCTACGGGCCGACCGAAACCACCACCTACGCGACTACCTTCGAGGTGCGCGACGTGGCGGCGGACGCCGAGAGCGTGTCCATCGGCGGGCCGATCTCCAACACCCAGGTGTACGTGCTCGACGCCCGGCAACAGCCGGTGCCGTGCGGCGCGACCGGTGAGCTGTACATCGGCGGGGACGGCGTGGCGCTGGGTTACCTGAACCGGCCGGACCTGACCGCCGAGAAATTCCTCAAGGATCCGTTCAGCGACCGGCCCGGTGCGTTGCTCTACCGCACCGGCGACCTCGCCCGCTGGATGGCGCCGGGGCAGTTGGAGTGCCTGGGGCGCAACGACGATCAGGTGAAGGTGCGCGGTTTCCGCATCGAGCTCGGCGAGATCGAGACCCGGCTCGCCGCCTGCGCCGGCGTCAGCGAAGCCGTGGTGCTGGTGCGCGAGGCCGAGCCGGGCGACAAGCGCCTGGTGGCCTGGTTCATTGCGCGCGACAACGCTTCGCCGCCGACCGCCGCCGAATTGCACGCGGCCCTGCAAGGCCAACTGCCGGACTACATGATCCCGTCCGCCTTCGTGCGGGTGGACGCCTGGCCGCTGACCGCCAACGGCAAGCTGGACCGCAAGGCCTTGCCGGCGCCGGATCGGGAGGCGCTGATCAGCCGTGGTTTCGAAGCGCCGCAGGGCGAAGTCGAAATCGCCCTGGCGCAGATCTGGGCCAGCTTGCTCAAGGTCGAGCGCGTCGGTCGGCACGACCATTTCTTTGAGCTGGGCGGCCACTCGCTGCTGGCGGTCAGCCTGATCGAACGCATGCGCCGGATCGGCCTGAGCACCGACGTGCGCGCTCTGTTCAGCCAGCCGACCCTGGCGGCGCTGGCTGCTGCGGTGGGCAGCGGGCGCGAGATCGACGTGCCGGCCAACCGCATTGCCGACGGCTGCACGCACATCACCCCGGGCATGCTCACCCTGACCGAGCTGGATCAGGCCGCCATCGACCGCATCGTCGCCACGGTGCCGTTCGGCGCCGCCAACGTGCAGGACATCTACCCGCTGGCGCCGCTGCAAGAGGGCATCCTCTATCACCACCTCAGCGCCGAAGAGGGCGACCCGTACCTGCTGCAATCGCGCATGGCCTTCGACAGCGTCGAGCGCCTGCATGCCTTCGCCGCCACGTTGCAGAAGGTCATCGCCCGTCACGACATCCTGCGCACCAGCGTGGTCTGGGAAGGTCTGCCGAGCCCGCAGCAAGTGGTCTGGCGCCACGCCGACCTGGCGTTGCAGCACGTGGCGCTGGCGCCTGCGGACGGCGACATCCTCGAACAGCTGCACCAACGCTTCGACGCCCGCCATCACCGCTTCGACCTGAGCCGCGCGCCGCTGCTGCGCATGGTCTACGCCGAGGACCCGGCGCAGCGCCGGGTGGTGGCGATCGTGCTGTTCCATCACTTGATCCTCGACCACACCGCCATGGAAGTGGTGGGCCAGGAAATGCGCGCGTTCATGTTCGACCGCGCCGACACGCTGGCCGCGCCGACGCCGTACCGCAACTATGTGGCCCAGGCGCGCTTGGGTGCGGGCCAACAGGAACACGAGGCGTTCTTCCGCGAGATGCTCGGCGACATCGACGAGCCGACGCTGCCTTTCGGCCTGCACGATGTGCAGGGCGACGGACGCGACATCGAGGAAGCCCTGCAACCGCTGGACGACGACTTGAGCCTTCGCCTGCGCGACCAGGCGCGGCAATTGGGCGTCAGCGCCGCGAGCCTGATGCACCTGGCCTGGGCCCAGGTCGTGGGCGTGCTGGCCAACCGGCGCGACGTGGTGTTCGGCACGGTGCTGATGGGCCGGATGCAGGGCGGCGAGGGCGCCGACCGGACGCTGGGGGTGTTCATCAACACCTTGCCGTTGCGGGTCGATGTCGGCCAAGGCGTGCGCGACGGCGTCAGGGCCGTGCATGCCCGGCTCACCGCGCTGCTCGGCCATGAGCATGCCTCGCTGGCGTTGGCCCAGCGTTGCAGCGGGGTGGCCGGATCGTCGCCGCTGTTCAGCGCGCTGCTCAACTACCGCTACAGCGCGGCCGAACACCAGGCCCGCGACGGCGAAGGGATCTGGGAGGGCGTGCAACTGCTCGGCGGCGAAGAGCGCAGCAACTACCCGCTGACCCTGAGCGTCGATGACCTGGGCGAAGGGTTCGCCCTCGCGGTGCTGGCGGCGGGCGGGATCGGCGCGCAGCGGATCTGCGCCTACATGCACACGGCGCTGGAGCGCCTGGCCGACGCGCTGGAGCAGTCGCCGGACGTGGCGCTGAACCGTCTGCCGATCCTCTCGACCGCCGAGCAGGCACGCCTGCTCGAAGGCTTCAACCCGCCGGTGACGGCCTATCCCCGCGGCGCAACGATCCATGCCCTGGTGGAGGCCCAGGCCGAACGCAACCCGCAGGCGCCTGCGGTCATCCAAGGTGCGGAACAACTGACCTACGGCCAGCTCAACCGCCGCGCCAACCGTTTGGCCCATCACCTGCTCGGCCTCGGCGTGCGGCCGGACGACCGCATCGCGATCTGCGTGAACCGCAGCCCGGACATGCTGGTGGGGCTGCTGGCGATCCTCAAGGCCGGCGCCGGTTATGTGCCGGTGGATCCGGCGTACCCGGCCGAGCGCATCGCCTACCTGTTGCAGGACAGCGCCCCGGTGGCGGCGCTGGCGCAGACAGCGACCCTGCACCTGACCGGCGCACTGCCCGTGGTGAACCTGGACGCCGGCGACTGGCAAGTGCAGCCGGACCGCAATCCGCAGTTGCCGACCCTGACCCCGGCGCACTTGGCCTACGTGATCTACACCTCCGGCTCCACCGGCCAGCCCAAGGGCGTGATGGTCGAGCACGCGACCCTGGAGAACCTCGTGCACTGGCACGCCGAAGCCTTCGACCTGCACGCCGGCAGCCACACCGCCAGCGTCGCCGGGTTCGGCTTCGACGCCATGGCCTGGGAAGTCTGGCCGGCGCTGTGCATGGGCGCGACCCTGCACCTGCCGCCGGCCGCGATCGGCAACGAACACCTGGACGAACTGCTCGACTGGTGGCGGGCGCAGCCGTTGCAGGTCAGCTTCCTGCCGACGCCGGTGGCCGAATACGCCTTCAGCCGCGAACTGCAGCACCCGACCTTGCGCACCTTGCTGATCGGCGGCGACCGGCTGCGCCGGTTCGACCGCGAACAGACCTTCGCCGTGGTCAACAACTACGGCCCGACCGAAGCGACCGTGGTCGCCACCTCCGGCCCGGTCGAGGCGGGCGGTACGCTGCACATCGGCAAGCCGATGGCCAACGCCCGGGTCTACCTGCTGGACGAGCAGCAGCGTCCGGTGCCGGTCGGCGTGGCCGGCGAGCTGTACGTGGCCGGCGCCGGGGTGGCGCGGGGTTACCTGAACCGGGCGCAGCTGACGGCCGAACGGTTCCTCGGCGATCCGTTCAGCGATGAACCGCAGGCGCGCATGTACCGCACCGGCGACCTCGCACGCTGGCGGCCCGACGGCAACATCGACTACCTGGGGCGCAACGACGATCAGGTGAAACTGCGCGGCGTGCGGGTCGAGCTGGGGGAAATCGAAGCGGCGCTGGCCCGCCATCCGGCGGTGCAGGAGGCCGTGGCGCTGGTGCGCGACGGGCAATTGCTGGCGTGGTTCACCGCCCAGGCAGCGGTCGGCATCGACGCGCTGCGCAGCCATCTGCACAGCCTGCTGCCGCAGGCGCTGGTGCCGGCGGCCTATGTGCGGCTCGACGCCTTGCCGCTGACCGCCAACGGCAAGCTGGACCGCAAGGCCTTGCCCGAGCCGGGGCCGGACGCCTGGCTGAGCCGTGGCTACGAAGCGCCGCAGGGCCCGGTCGAGACCGCGCTGGCGCAGATCTGGGCAGACGTGCTGAAGGTGGAGCAGGTCGGCCGCCACGACCATTTCTTCGAACTGGGCGGGCATTCGCTGCTGGCGGTGAGCCTGATCGAGCGCATGCGCCAGATCGGCCTGAGCACCGACGTGCGCGTGCTGTTCAGCCAGCCGACCCTGGCGGCGCTGGCCGCTGCGGTGGGCAGCGGGCGCGAAGTGGCCGTGCCGCCCAACCGCATCCCGGACGGTTGCACCCGCATCACCCCGGACCTGCTGACCCTGATCGAGCTGGATCAGGACAGCATCGACCGGGTGGTGGCGACGGTGCCCGGCGGTGCGGCCAACGTGCAGGACATCTACCCGCTGGCGCCGTTGCAGGAGGGGATTCTCTACCACCACCTCAGCGCCGTGGAGGGCGACCCGTACCTGCTGCAATCGCAGATGGCGTTCGACAGCCCGGCGCGGCTGGCGACCTTCGCCGCAGCGCTCGACCAAGTCATCGCGCGGCACGACATCCTGCGCACCGGCGTGGTGTGGCAGGGGCTGGCGACGCCGGTGCAGGTGGTCTGGCGCCATGCCGCGCTGTCGCTCGAAGAGGTGACGGTGGATCCGGCGCTGGGGGATGTGGCCGGGCAGTTGCAGGCGCGGTTCGATGCGCGGCAGGTGCGCCTGGACATCAGTCAGGCGCCGATGATGCGGCTGGTGCATGCGCAGGATCCGGCCAATGGCCGGGTGGTGGCCACGCTGCTGTTCCATCACATCAAGATGGATCACACGGCCATGGACACGGTGCGCCAGGAAATCCAGGCCATCATGCAGGGCGACGACCGCGTGCCCATGGCCTCGGTGCCTTATCGCAACTATGTGGCCCAGACCCGTTTGGGAACCCGCGAGCAGGAGCACGAAGCGTTCTTCCGCGACCTGCTCGGTGACGTCGACGAGCCGACGCTGCCGTTTGGCTTGCTGGATGTGCAGGGGGGCGGGCATGAGCTTGAGGAAGTTCGCCAGATGTTGCCTTCAGCCCTGTCCCTGCGTCTGCGCAGCCAGGCGCGACTGGCGGGGGTGAGCGCGGCCAGCCTGTTCCATTTGGCGTGGGCGCGGGTGCTGGGCGCCGCGTCCGGCCAGGACCGGGTGGTGTTCGGTACGGTGCTGCTGGGCCGGATGCAGGCCGGCGCCGGCGCCGACCGTGCGTTGGGGATGTTCATCAATACCCTGCCGTTGCGGGTGGATCTGGGCGAGACCGGCGTGCGCATCGGCGTCAAGACAACCCACGAACGGCTGACCGCGCTGTTGGGGCATGAGCATGCCTCGTTGGCCCTGGCCCAGCGTTGCAGCGGCGTGCCGGTGCCGTCACCGCTGTTCAGCGCGATCCTCAACTACCGCCACAGCGAAAACGACGAGCCGCAACAGGCTGTGCGCCAGGCTTGGGAGGGCATCGAGACCCTGGCCAGTGAAGGGCGCACCAACTATCCGTTGTCGCTGAATGCCGACGACCTGGGCCGCGAATTCAGAATCACGGCGATGACACCGGCCCGCATCGGCGCCGCGAAGGTGTGCGGCTACATGCAGCAGGCGCTGACGGCGCTGGTCGACGCCTTGGAGCAGTCACCGCAGCAACCGTTGAACCGGTTGGCGGTGCTGCCGGACGAGGAGCGCCGCCAGGTGCTGCACGAGCTCAACGCCACCGAGGTCGGCCACGATCTGGAGCAGACCGTCCACGCGCTGTTCGAGGCCCGGGCGCAACGCTCGCCGCTGGCCGTGGCTGTGCAGTGCGGCGGGCAGCGCCTGAGCTACGCCGAGCTGGACGGGCAGGCCAACCGCCTGGCGCATCACCTGCAAGGCCTGGGCGTCGGGCCGGACTCGCGTGTGGCGATCTGCGTCGAGCGCGGCCCGGACATGGTGGTCGGCCTGCTGGCGATCCTCAAGGCCGGCGGCGCCTACGTGCCGCTGGATCCGGGCTACCCGGCGGACCGTGTGGCCTACATGCTCAAGGACAGTCAACCGGTGGCCGTGCTGATGCACGGCGCCACCCGGTCCTTGCTGGAGGGCACCGGGGTGGCGCAGGTCGACCTCGACCGCCGCACCTGGCAGGCCAATCCGGAGACGGCCCCGCCGGTGCCGGGCCTGAGCCCGTCGAACCTGGCCTACGTGATCTACACCTCCGGCACCACCGGGCGGCCGAAGGGCGTGATGGTCGAGCACCGCAGCCTGGTCAACCTGGTGCACTGGAGCGCCCGGCACTGCCCGCAGGCGGTGGACGGCGCCCTGTTGCAGAAGACGCCGTGCAGTTTCGACGCGTCGGTGTGGGAGCTTTTCTGGCCGCTGACCGCCGGCCTGCGGTTGGTGCTGGCCGGCCCGGACGACCACCGCGACCCGGCCGAGCTCGCGCGTTTGGTCATCGAGCAGCGCATCAGCGTGATCCAGTTCGTGCCGGTGCTGCTGCAGCAGTTCATCGAGCTTGAGCAGGCCGGCCAGTGCACCCGCCTCACCGATGTGTTCTGCGGCGGCGGCGAACTGACCGCCGCGCTGGCGCGCAAGGTGCGCGAGCGTCTGCCGCAGGTGCGTTTGCACAACGTCTACGGCCCGACCGAAACCACGGTGGATGCGACGGTGTGGACGCTGGAACCGTCCGTTGCGGTTCCGGAGCAGGCGCCGCCCATCGGCCGCGCCGTGGACAACACCCTGCTGTACGTCCTGGATTCCGGGCAACAACCGGTGCCGCTGGGGGTGGCGGGCGAGCTGTGCATCGGCGGGGGGCAGGTGGCCCGGGGTTACATGAACCGACCGGAGCTGACCGGCGAGCGTTTCCTCAAGGATCCGTTCAGCGGCCGGCCGGGCGCCCGGATGTACCGCACCGGCGACATCGTCCGGTACGGGGCCGACGGCCAGCTTGAGTACCTGGGGCGCAACGACGACCAGGTGAAGCTGCGCGGGCTGCGCATCGAACCGGGCGAAATCCAGGCGTGCCTGGAACAGGTCGACGGCGTGCGCGAGGCGGCGGTGCTGATCCGCGAAGAGGCGTCCGGAGACAAGCGCCTGGTGGCCTACTGCACCGGCGAGCGGCAAGACGCCGCGAGCCTGCGCAGCCATCTGCTGGCGCGTTTGCCGGACTACATGGTGCCGACCGCGTTCGTGCACCTGGAGGCGTTGCCGCTGAGCCCCAACGGCAAGCTCGACCGCCGGGCGCTGCCGGCGCCGGACGAGACCTCGGTCATCACCCGCGAATACGAAGCCCCGCAGGGTGAGACGGAAATCCTCCTCGCGCGGCTGTGGGCCGAACTGCTCAAGGTGGAGCGGATCGGCCGGCACGACCATTTCTTTGAATTGGGCGGGCACTCGCTGCTGGCGGTCAGTCTGATCGGCCGGTTGCGACAGGAAGGCATGGAAGCCGACGTCAGGGCGCTGTTCGAACACCCGACCCTGGCCGGTTACGCGGCAATTACGGAAAGAATGGAGATCGTTCTGTGAACCTGATCGAACTGTTGGCGACACTCAAAGCGAAAGACATCCAATTGGCGGTCTCGGACGACCAACTGCGGGTGCAAGGCAACAAACAGGCCCTGAGCGACCCTGCAGTGCTGGCGCTGCTGCGTGAGCACAAGGCCGCGCTGATCGAACTGATCAAGGCCGGCGGGTATTCGGCCGCCAAGCACGGCCAGGTCGAGGTGCCGGCCAACGGCATCGTCCCCGGCACCCCCCGCATCACCCCGGCGATGGTCACCCTGGCGGAGGTGAGCCAGGACACCCTCGATGAGCTCGTCGCCGACGTACCGGGCGGCGCCGAAAACGTGCAGGACATCTACCCGCTGGCGCCGTTGCAGGAGGGCATCCTGTTTCACCACGCCAGCGGCGGCGAAGGCGATCCTTACGTGATGCAGGCGCAGTTCGCGTTCACCGACATGCAGCGTTTCCAGGCGTTCGCCCAGGCCTTGCAGACCGTGATCAACCGCCACGACATCCTGCGCACCGCCGTGGTCTGGGAAGGCCTGGACGCGCCGCTGCAAGTGGTGTGGCGCCGGGCGCACCTGCCGCTGGAAGAGTTCGTGCCGCAGGACGGCGAAGCCGACGCGCTGGCGCAACTGAACGCGCATTTCGATCCGCGGCATTTCCGCCTCGACGTCAGCCGGGCGCCGATGCTGCGTCTGGCGTATGCGAAAGACACCGCCGGGCAACGCATCGTCGCCACGCTGCTGTTCCACCACATGGCGATGGACCACTCGGCGCTGGAGGTGGTGAGCCACGAGATGCGCGAGTGCCTGTCGGGGCAGGGCGCACGGCTGGGACGGCCGGTGCCGTTTCGCAATTACGTGGCCCAGGCGCGGCTGGGCATCAGCGAAGCCGAACATGAGGCGTTCTTTCGCGACATGCTCGGCGACATCGACGAACCGACGCTGCCGTTCGGCTTGCAGGACGTGCAGGGCGACGGTCAAGGCATCGCCGAGCTGGGCATGCCGGTGGAGCCGGAGCTGGGGCAGCGCCTGCGCACGCAGGCGCGGCAACTCGGCGTGAGTGCGGCGAGCCTGTTCCACCTGGCCTGGGCGCAGGTGCTGGCCACGCTCACCGGCAAACCGTCGGTGGTGTTCGGCACGGTGCTGATGGGGCGCCTGCAAGGCGCCGAAGCCATCGACCGGGCCCTGGGGATCTTCATCAATACGCTGCCGGTGCGGCTGGACATCGACGGGCAGGGCGTGCGCGCCGCCGTCCAGGCGACCCACGCGCGCCTCACCACCCTGATGCGCCACGAACACGCGCCGCTGGCGCTGGCCCAGCGGTGCAGCCAGGTGGCCGCGCCGACGCCGTTGTTCAGTGCGTTGTTCAACTACCGCCACAGCCATGGCGCGGCGGCTGCGCACGCCCAGGCGCAGACAGCCTGGGAAGGCATCACCAACCTGCACGCCGAGGAGCGCAGCAACTATCCGCTGACGCTCAGCGTCGACGATTTCGGCGACGCCTTCCGCCTGATGCTGCTGGCCTCCACGCAGCTTGATCCGCAGCGGGTCTGCGGTTACATGCATTGCGCCGTGGAAGGCCTTGTCCAGGCGCTGGAGCAGACGCCGGATGTCCCGGTTGATGAACTGTCGGTGCTGCCAACGGCCGAGCGTGAGCAAGTGCTGTCCGGCTTCAACGCCACCGCCGTCGACTACCCGCAAGGCCTCACCACCCAGCAACGCTTCGAGGCCCAGGCCGAACAGCGGCCCGACGCCGTGGCTGCTGCGTTCCTCGGCGAGCAGCTGACCTACGCCGACCTCAACCGCCGGGCCAACGCCCTGGCCCGGCACCTGACCGGGCTGGGCGTGGGGCCTGACGACCGCGTGGCCATCGTCGCCCGCCGTGGGCTGGACACCCTGGTCGGCCTGGTGGCGATCCTCAAGGCCGGCGCCGGCTATGTGCCGGTGGATCCGTCGCACCCGGCCGAGCGCCTGGAATACCTGCTCAGCGACAGCGCCCCGGTGGCGGTGCTGACCCAGAGCGGTTTGCGCGAGCGGCTGCCGGCGCTGGACGTGCCGGTGCTCGACCTCGACCTGGCGCAATGGCCGGCGGACGACGCCGGCAACCCGCAGGTGCCGGGCCTTACCCCGGAACACCTGGCCTACGTGATCTACACCTCCGGCTCCACCGGCCTGCCGAAAGGCGTGATGGTCGAGCACCAGACCCTGGGCAACCTGATCGACTGGCACTGCGCGGCGTTCGACCTGTGCGCCGGGCTCCACACCTCGAGCCTGGCCGGCTTCGGCTTCGACGCCATGGCCTGGGAGGTCTGGCCGGCGCTGTGCGCGGGCGCGACCCTGCACCTGGCGCCGGTCCACGACGGCACCGAAGACATCGACGCGCTGCTCGGCTGGTGGCGCGAGCAGCCGCTGGACGTCAGCTTCCTGCCGACCCCAGTGGCCGAGTACGCCTTCGGCCAGAACATCGGGCATCCGACCCTGCGCACGCTGCTGATCGGCGGCGACCGCCTGCGCCAGTTCGGCCGCAGCCAGACCTTCGACGTGATCAACAACTACGGCCCGACCGAGGCCACGGTGGTGGCCACCTCGGGCCGGATCGAGGCGGGGCAGACCCTGCACATCGGCCGCCCGGTGGCCAACGCCACGGTGTACCTGCTGGACGAACAGCAGCGCCCGGTGCCGATCGGCGTGGCCGGCGAGCTGTACGTCGGCGGCGCCGGCGTCGCCCGGGGCTACCTCAACCGTCCGGAGCTGACCGAAGAACGCTTCCTGCAAGACCCGTTCAACCCCGGCCGGATGTACCGCACCGGCGACCTGGCGCGCTGGCGCGAGGACGGCTCCATCGAGTACCTGGGGCGCAACGACGACCAGGTGAAGATCCGCGGCGTGCGCATCGAGCTGGGCGAGATCGAAAGCCGCCTCAACCACCTGCCGGGCATCCAGGAGGCGGTGCTGCTGGCCCGCGAGGACGAGCCCGGCCAGGTGCGCCTGGTGGCGTACTTCACCGCCCAGGCACAGGTCGAGCCGCTGGAGGTGGGCGAGTTGCGTGCGCACCTGCTCACGCAACTGCCGGAATACATGGTGCCGACGGCGTTCGTCCGGCTCGACGCCTTGCCGCTGACCGCCAACGGCAAGCTCGACCGCCGGGCGCTGCCGAAACCCGAGCGCAGCGCGCTGTTCACCCGCGAGTACGAGGCGCCGCAGGGCGAGCTGGAAAACGCATTGGCGCAGGTCTGGGCCGAAGTGCTTCAGGTCGAAAGGGTGGGGCGCCACGACCACTTCTTCGAACTGGGCGGGCATTCGCTGCTGGCGATGCGCATGGTGTCCCAGGTGCGTCAGCGCCTGGGCGTGGAACTGGCGCTGAGCGACCTGTTCGCCAACGCCGAACTGGCCGCCGTGGCCGAGGTGCTGTCCCGTGCGGGCCGCAGCACATTGCCGGACATCGTCCCGGCACCGCGTGACCAGGCGCTGCCGCTGTCGTTCGCCCAACAGCGGCTGTGGTTCCTGTCGCAGATGGAGGGGGCCAACACCGCCTACAACATCCCGATTGCGCTGCGCCTGCGTGGGCGCCTGAATGGCGATGCCCTGCAACAGGCCTTGGCGCGTATCGTGGCCCGCCACGAAACCCTGCGCAGCCGCTTCACCGCGGTGAACGACGAAGCCCAGGTGCTGATCGCCCCGGTGGACAGCGGCCTGCCATTGCAGACCGAAGACCTGCGCCGGCACCCGCAGGCCGACGAGGCTTTGCTGGCGCTGATCGAGGGTGAAGCGTCGGCACCGTTCGACCTGGAGGACGATCCGCTGATCCGCGGACGGCTGGTGCGCATGGCCGACGATCACCACGTCTTGCTGCTGACGTTGCACCACATCGTCACCGACGGCTGGTCCATGGGCGTGCTGACCCGCGAGCTGACGGCGCTGTACCAGGCCTTCAGCCACGGCGAGCCCGATCCGCTGCCGCCGCTGGCCTTGCAGTACACCGACTACGCCGTGTGGCAGCGCCGCTGGCTCAGCGGCGAAGTGCTGCAACGCCAGAGCGATTACTGGCGCCAGACCCTGAGCGGTGCGCCGGCCTTGCTGGCGTTGCCCACCGACCGGCCGCGGCCGGCGCAGCAGGACTACGCCGGCCGCCAGATCGAAATCACCCTGGATGAACGCCTGACCGCCGGCCTCAACGCGTTGTGCCAGCGCCACGGCGTGACGCTGTACATGGTCCTCACGGGCGCGTGGGCGATGCTGATGGCGCGCCTGTCCGGCCAAGCGGACGTGGTGATCGGCTCGCCGGTGGCCAACCGTGGCCGGGCCGAGATCGAAGGCCTGATCGGCATGTTCGTCAACACCCTGGCCCTGCGCATCGACACCTCGGGCGAGCTGAATACTGAGGCGCTGCTGGCCCAGGTCAAGGCCCGCACGCTGGAGGCCCAGGCTCACCAGGATCTGCCGTTCGAGCAAGTGGTGGACATCGTCAAGCCGGAACGCAGCCTGGCCCACAGCCCGCTGTTCCAGACCCTGTTCAGCTGGGAAAGCCGCCAGGGCGAACGCCTGGTCCTGGACAACCTGGCGCTCGAAGGCGTCGCCGAGCCCAGCCACTTCGCCAAGTTCGACCTGTCGCTGACCCTGCGCGAGGCGCAAGGCGAGCTTCGCGGCACGTTGGAGTACGCCACGGCGTTGTTCGACGAAGCGACGGTCGTGCGTTACTTCGGTTACCTGCAGCGGCTGCTGCAAGCGATGGCCAGCGATGACCACGCGGTGCTGGAGCAGGTGCCGATGCTGGCGGAAGACGAGCGGCAGGCGCTGCTGTTCGATCTCAACGCCACCGACGTCGGCTACGACCTGCAACAGACGATCCATGGCCTGTTCGAGGCCCAGGCCTTGCGCACGCCGCAGGCCGTGGCGGTCAAAAGCGGCGACCGCGCCTTGAGCTATACCGAGCTGAACCGCCAGGCCAACCGTTTGGCCCGCCATTTGCGCGGGCTGGGCGTGGGGCCGGATGCGCGGGTGGGGATCTGCGTCGAGCGCAGCCCGGAGATGGTGGTGGGCTTGCTGGCGATCCTCAAGGCCGGCGGCGGCTACGTGCCGCTGGATCCGGCCTACCCGGCGGAACGCCTGGCCTACATGCTGGACGACAGCGCGCCGCTGGCGGTGCTGGTGCACGGCGCGACCCGCCGTGTGCTCGGCGAATCCGCCGCCCAGGTGGTCGACCTGGACAAGGCGGTCTGGGCATCGCAACCTGCCGACAACTTGCCGGCGCAGGGCCTGACCCCGCAACACATGGCCTACGTGATCTACACCTCCGGCTCCACCGGCCAGCCCAAAGGCGTGATCAACGAGCACTCCGGCGTGGTCAACCGCCTGCTGTGGATGCAGGACGCCTACCGCCTGAGCG